>CAWUNH010000021.1:0-11075 GCA_963923435.1 uncultured bacterium | reverse complement strand
CCGTTAATTGCTTTGTTTTTAATTTAAAATCGTTTCCTAAACCCTCGCAAGGCTCAGAAAATTTATAAAAATTATATAAAGGCCGGTTACACTAAATTAAACTAAAATAAAAAAAATAATTTTATACAAAAAAACATGCTTTATAAACTGTTTATTATCCTGTCTACCACCTACACCTTTGCTCAAAATCTAACCTGCTCTGACTTTTCTGTTACCTCTCTTATTGCAGACAGCTCAAATGCCAATACCTATAAAATACGTATTAAAAGTTTTGGAACAATAACCTCCCTTGCCAGTTATCCACATGTTGCAGAAGTGTACAATTGCAGTGGTCAAAAAGTTGCTGTCGGCAATATGTTTTATTTTGGACAATTGGGACAAACCACTCAAGATTATACGGTAACATTAACAGGCCAAGGTTCTATTAATTGCTGGCCTTTAACCATTAAACTGGTAATAAACAATCCTATCAATGGTACAGATACCTGCACCTTAATTTTAGGAATAACAAAACTCTATACTCAAATACCGTCCATGATTCGGATATTTCCAAATCCTGTGCATCATACAATAAAAATTAATGTTCCAGAGAATCTTATAAAACAAACCTGCATATTTTACAACAACTTTGGACAACAAGTATACAATTGCATCCTTGAAGACCGAGAGACTACTTTGAGTCTGCCTTTTTTATCATGCGGACTATATTATATTCAAATAGGGCCACACTGCTTTATATTTACCAAAACAACGTAAAAAAAACATCAATTGGGTTTAATCAGCAATTTAAATTCCCTTATCGGCTCATGTTCTTGGGTAAAAATTTGTAACACATAAACCGCTTCGGGCAATGCGGGCAATGGTATAAACCCGTTTTCAAATAAAACCGAATTTACTAAAACCTTACCCATTAAATCGGATAATTGATAACGCCCTTTTGCCAATGTAAATCCCTGCAAAAAAACACCGGAAGCGGCCGGATTGGGATACAATTGCCAGAAATGAGCGTTAAGGTTTAAAACATCCGAAATACAGGGTACGGCCTGAGCCGACCAAGTAGCCAAACAGCCCGCAGAATTTTGCTGCCCCTGAAGAAAAATTCCGGTGTTTAGCGCAGGAGTCACTACCAAAACCGGATTGTTACCACCTACCGACCAGGTATACTGACTGGCCCCGCTGGCCGTAAGGGTTTGCTGCACACCCGCACAAAGCGTTCCGGAACTCAGCTGAACCGTCAATACCGGACTGGGAATAACAGGATAGGTTTGCGATAGAGTACTCAGGCAGTTTCCAAAAGAAGACCCACTCAGTTGAATTGCAACAACAGAACCGCTTGGTATTACAGAATACGTAGAACTGCCGGCTTGATTATTCCAGGAATAAGAAGCAGCCCCCAAAGCAGTAAATACCTGTGATTGCCCCGAACAAATAATACTGGGCGACAAAATACCGAGGGTAGGCACAGGAACCAGAGTTAAAGAAAAACTGGCCGTTTGGGTACATTGTTGAGCACTGCTAACCGTAACCTGAACTGGCCCGCTTAAACTGGGCGTAAACTGAATAACAGGACCGGTTTGTGCCGTAGACCAGGTGTATCCGCTCAGGGCTACCGAATTTAAAGGTGTGGCCTGCAACCAAACGGCATTGCCGGCACAAAGGGTAGAGCTGCCCATTACAGAAACGCTGGGGCTTGGATGTACACTGATACTAATTGCAGTACGGGGTTTTAAACTGCAAGCATTTTGAGAAGCATACAAGGTATACGAACCTGCACCGGAAAAACTCTGCACCCAAACAGAGCCTGTGCCAAGGGCCAGAGAACCCTGAGCGCTGCTGTACCAGGTTACTGCACCCGGATAATAAGCATGTGCGGTTAAACTGAATGTAGAACCCGGACAAAGCGCCGCATTCGGCACAAGGGTTATACTATCGGGATTGCAGGGAAGGTCGTATTTCCATAAATCCTGCATATTATCGGGGTTGGGCGAATTGGCATCGCTGCCCAATCCGCCAAAAAGCCAGCAGGTGCCATTGGGTAAGGTCCAATAGGTGTTGTAACGTCTGGATCCCGGCATATGATTGGGATGCGCCAGGCCCTGAATGCCATAGGTGCCATTGGTATAAGCCAATGCAGAACCTTTAAGCCAGGTAAACTGATTGCTTGTAAGGTCGTAAACATAAAAATCATTTAAGGCGCCAACAGGTCCCGAAGAAAATCCATATCCGCCAAACAGGTACACCTTAGACAAACTGGCTTTCCAGCATACAGGACTGTAACGTCCACCCGGCAAAACCGAGGCCGATCCAATGCCCAAACTCCCGTAAACGCCCGGCTGATTTACAGCACCAGACCCTTTTATCCAGGTCCACTGATTGCTGCTGATCGAATATTTCCATACATCGCCCAAATACCCTTGAGCGGCAGTGCCAAAACCAGAACCGGCATACAGGTACAATTCGTTGTTGTGCATCCAATAACCCGGAAAATGAAGGCCTCCAGGAAGGTTATTGGCTGAGGCAAGTCCTTGTGTGCCGTATACAGCCGTTTGATTTACAGCATTGGAACCTTTTACCCAGGTCCACTGATTGCTTTGAATATTGTACATCCATAAATCCGATAAATTTCCATCGCCACCAGAGGCGGCATATCCTTTACCTCCGTATAACCATAAATTTCCTTGAGCATCTACCCAGGTAGCAGATCCGTAGCGAGACCCGGGCATGTTGGCCGGATGAGCCTGACCCTGTGTTCCGTAAATTCCAAATTGATCTGTTGTGGCAAGACCTTTCATCCAGGTCCATTGCAGGGTTTGCGGATTAAAGCGCCATAAATCGCATAACCTACCAAAGGTGTTGCTGTTTCCAAATCCATCGCCGCCAAACATCCAAAAGTTACCCTGTAAATCTACCCAAGACATCATAAATTCTCGGGCTCCGGGCATGTTGCTCGCCGCACTTTGCCCCTGCTGTCCGTATATTCCGGGTGCATCCGGAGCATTGGAGCCTTGTAACCAAACCCATTGTTGGGTTTGCGGGTCAAACCGCCAAAGATCGTTTAACCAAGACAATACGGGCTGTGCGGAAATGCCTTCGCCCCCAAACATCCAAAGGCGACCCTGGGCATCCTGCCAGTTTGCACATCCGTGCCGATTGCCCGGTTGGTTGGAAGCGCTTGCTATTCCGGGTGTTCCGTAATTGCCCGTTAAAGTTCCGTTTTGAGAAGCACCCTTAACCCACGTAAATTGCTGTGCCTTAACCGAAAAAATGGTAAGGCATAAAAATAATCGAATAAAAGAGCTCATAGTCCTAAAATAAAATTAATGAATGCGTACTTTAAAAACAACCTCCAAGTCGGTTTCGCCGGGAGCAAAATTTCCATTTTTAACCCCCGGCTGATGCTTTAAAACAATTTTTAAAGGGGCCGATGCAAGGCTGGTTTCCATTGGATACCAGCGTGTTTGTAGGCCAAGCGGTTTTTGATTTACATCGGTATCGGCATAAACAATTTGCAGGAGGGGGGTTTTTAACTGTATTGTAAAGGGCTGTAAGTGCACTACCAAATGATCTTCTGGATTAAAAAACACCCTGTGGTCCTCAGCTTCTTCCAAAACTTCGTTAGAAACGGTATCAACAGGTTGCTTGGTTTGATTTAATAAAATTAACCTAGCATAGTATACAGACGTTTTTTTTAAAACCAGGAGCGAATCGGATTGTTTATCGCCTCCAAAAGTTGGCGCAGTACCTCCCGGACCGTCTAAGTCCAGGTATGCATAACTGTTTTTTAACCCGCTTGCCGAATCGGTTAATTGAAGAATGCAGGTTGTAATAAGTTCTTCATTGTTTGCCGGGGGTTCGGGCTTGGGGTCTGTTTTATTACACGACATAAATGCGTTCAAAATACCATAAAGCAATAAATAATTAAATGTGTTTGAAAATTTAAAATAGGATGGGTTCATAGGTTTGTTTTTTGTTTTTTGTTTTTTAAAAATAGCCTCGAAAAAAAATACCCAGCGTTCTTCCCGGCGCGTCGGTAAAATACCTGAAACGATCCAGATAATCTCTGTAACGGGTATTAAACAGATTTTGCAATTCAATACCACAGGATACCGAACGATTCCATAATTTAAAACGGTGTTCTGTACTGATAAAAAATATGGCATAAGCCTCGGGTGAGGGTGCAAAATCGCGGGAGGCCGGCACCCGCCACTGTTTATTTACCCACAATCCACCCAGCGTTATCACGTGCTCTACATCTTTGCTTAAAACCTTCCAATCCAACTGGGTTCGAATTCGGTCGGCCGGTAATTGAATTAATGCCCTGCCCGAACCTGTTTCAAAACCACGAACCATAGAATACTGATTGCGTAATTGAAGTTGTTTTAAAAGGGTCCATTCGTGCGAAACATCCAAACCCATTAGTTGGGCAGGCGTTTGTAAAAACTCAAATACCGGATACGCACCGCGAAGGGTTATTTCATAGGTACCGGTGGGATTTAGGTATATGTAATTTAAAAACCGGTTGTAATAAGCTTGCACGTCCCATCGCTGGGTTCCTTGCGTACGTATATGGCATTGCACCTGTTGCAGGTGTTCAATCTTTAATTGCGCATTGCCTTTTTCAAAGGTACCCAAGCTGTGATGCAAACCTTGCGCGTACAATTCTAGTGGACTGGGGGGACGCCAGGCCGTTCCCCAATGCACCAAAAAAGTTGTTTTAGGACTGAGTGGAATCTGCAGCCCGGTTTGCCCACTCCATTGTTGAAATTGCAAGAGCGGAGTGCTAAGAACCTTACCATTATAAAAATAGGATTGTAAATATCGGGTATCCCATCGCCCGCCCATTTCCAATACTGCAGGGCCATTTGAAGTTATAAAACAAGGCCATTGTTCCAAAACAAAAACACCCTGCCCCTGCTGAACATAATTGGGTAAATAAGCCGAAGCCCAAACGTTGTTTTGTTGGCGGTTGTACTGCAATCCCCATTGACCGTTTAAGCCGTGCCAGGGCGCATGTTCCAAAACGGCTTCTGCTTGCCAGCCCTGCAGCATAAATCGACTGGCAGGTTCGGTTTCATGGTTAGAACCGTGTACATCGTATTCCTCACGTTGGTTAAGCTGATAGGAATACGAACCCTTTACATTCCAGGTACGGTTTATATGGGCATGCCATGCGTTTTTAAAAAAGGTATGACGAATGTACTGTCGGGGTGCCTCAATCAAATACGAAAAATTATTTTCCAAAACCAATGGTACCGAAGACTGCAGCGCGGCTTTTAAATCGGAAAGGTTGGATATGTGGGAACCCGAATACAAACCAATGGCCGAGGTGTAGCGGCTTAGCAGAATATCGGTACCCCAGCGGGTGTTATGATACGCGGTTTGAACTGCGGCGTTTCCCTCCCATTGTCCGGTATTTTTTAATAAATAACCGGGGCTTGAAACCGTTCCGCCGTATTTACCCGAAGCATGCAATCTCCAGGCCAAATGTCCACGCGTATCTGCATGTCCTTGCAACTGCAGCATTCCAACCGGCATTCGACCGTTTGTAAAATACTGGGTTTGAACCAAAGCCTGCAATCCACCAGAATCGGGCAGCTCAGGGGTTCTCAGAAGCACCACACCGCCCATGGCATCAGAACCGTACCGTACCGATGCGGGTCCTTTAATAAGCTCCATAGCGGTCATTAAAAAAGCATCCACTTCAGGTGCATGGTCGGCTCCCCACGATTGACTTTCCAGGCGCTGTCCCTCCTGCAACAATAAAACACGGTTTCCCTGCAAACCATGAATCATAACTTTAGAAATACCGGGCCCGTTTTTTACCGAATGTACTCCATTGGATTGGGCCAATACTTCGGCCAGTCCTTTGGCCTGATTTCGTTCCACTGTTTTTGAATCCAGCGTTTGAGTAAATAAAAGTGTGGCGTGATCGGGGCGGCGGGCAATAACATGCACATCGTGCAAAAGATGTAAGTAATGCGGTAAGGTTATTCGGTGATTGGTTGAGGCTTTCAATTCCACAACCCACATGCTGTCCTTGCAATTAAACGGAAGCAATTGAAACGAATACGTACCCTCGCATAAAGACTCCACTATAAAAATACCGGGTGATTTGGGTTCTATAAGGCGCTGCGTAGCCCTGTTTTTTAAAAATACCGGAGCCTCATAGGGCGCTTGAAATTCATCCCTTACCTCCAGTGTATAACTAAGGCCACAGGTTTGGGCCCTCAGAGAAACCGATAAAACCATCAAAACCCCAAGGGCTTTGATACAATATAACATCATAAAAAATTAATTAATTATTAAACTCAGAAAAAAGTTTAATACATCGGGGGAGCACGCCCAGGCCGTAGCGAAGCTTTTTTTAAAACAAGGGGGCTTAACAGGGAGCGGTAACCTAACGATACGGCTGCGGCAAAAAGAACCAGGCCCAAGCCTGCAAATACAATGCCCATGTTTTGATGTAAAATTACATCGTCTAAAAAACACTGGGAGGAAACCGAATTTTGCGCAGACTCCGGTATGGCCGACTCGTGCGAATGGATCCATCCGTAATGAAGGGTTTGTTTGGGAACCAAAAGAGTTAGAACCAACAAACACCCGGTCAATCCAATGCTAAAAGCCTTCATTAAAACAAAGATATACCTTATTTTTTTAACTGCTGTCTTTGACGGGCCATTTCTTCCAGCCGTTTTTGAAAACCCGATACTTTTAGTGGTTTTTTCATGTTTTCTTCGAGTTTAGCTCGAATGGAGGCATCGCTAACAAACCATTTAATTACATAGTTTTGTCCAAACGTAATCATGTTGGCCAAAAAATAATACCAACTTAAACCCGCAGCATACTTATTCATAACGGCTAAAAAAATAACCGGCATAAAGTACATCATAAATTTCATGCCCGGCATTTGATTGTTTTGTTGAGGCATCATATTGCTGTTCATATAGGTGTACACAATTGTGCTCACAAACATTAAGGCTGCAAATAAACTGATATGATCGCCGTAAGCCCAATTAATAAAAGGTAATTCTCCAAAGGTCCAAATACTGTCGTAGGTGCTTAAATCTTCGGCCCACAAAAAGGGTTTTTGCCGAAGTTCAATGGCTGCCGGTACAAAATTAAAAAGGGCAATTAAAATTGGAAACTGCAACAAAAGCGGAATACATCCCGATAATGGGTTTACACCCGCTTTTCGGTACAAGGCCATTTGCTCCTGTTGTTTTTTTAATGGATCTGCATTGGAACCAAATTTTGCATTTAACTGATCGGTTTCGGGTTTTAAAACCCGCATTTTTGCACCGCTCATGTAGGTTTTATACGCAATTGGAAACAACAATACTTTAACAATCAGGGTTAAAATTAAAATTACCCATCCCATGTTTAATGAATCTAAGGCGTTAAACAGCGGAATTACCAGCCATTTGTTTATGTAGCTGAAAATACTCCAGCCAGTAGGAATAATAGCCTCCAATTGCATGTTATACTGCTGCAAGGTTGGATAATGGTTGGGCCCAAAATAAAATTGATATTTAAATTGTTCTTGAGCCTGATGACGGTATGGAATACCCAATTCGGTATGTGCCCGGGCCAATGCCGTGTGGTTCTCCGGTCGTTGCTGAAGCTCTACCACACTTCCCGATTTTAAAAACCCTTGTTTAGACCAAACCGTTGCATTAAAAAACTGTTGTTTAAAAGAAACCCACTCCACATCGGCTTCTTGAATTTCTTGGCGCTCCGAAGTCATGGGATTTATGTTATCCGGGTCCTCTACCGTATTTTTAAAATAAACCGTTGCAACTTCACGTTCTTTTGATTTATGCAATTCCTGACTGGGGTACAAAACCGACCAATTCCATTGCAACTGATCTACATTTTCTGTAATAATGGATTGCATTCCTGTAAAAGACCAAGAACTTTCTACATTAAATCCTTGATCTGGAAGTCGGTAATTAAGCTCCAAAAACGAGCCCTTGCGTGCGGTTTCCAGCCGAAGCTTTACATGCGATTTACTGTGTTCAATGATTTTAAAATAAAACTCCGCGCTTTCAAAGATACGCGTGCTATTATAAGCACTCCATTGCAAATTCATTTGAGAAGAATCGGCAATAAATAAAGGTAATGGCTGTTTAGAACCGGGTCGATGATAGGATGATAAATACACCTGTTGTATTATACCGCCCTTTGTACTAATAATCACCTTAAGTTGTTGGTTTTCTAAAACACAGTGTGTGTCAAGACCATGCCGAGCAGGTAAAAAATCGCGGTACTGCTCGCGTTCGCGGTTGTTTTTTACACTGTCCGATTCCAACGGGAGCGGGTTTAAAGAAGCGTTGCTTATTGCCTTGTTGGCCTGTTCCTGGCGTTGCTTTTCAAATGCTTTTCGTTCCACAAGATCCATAGAATCCCGTTGTTTTTTTGCTTGCTTTATTTGTGCCTCACTGGGTCCCGAGAGGTATAACCAAACGCCCATAATCAGAGCAATAAGTCCAAGACCTATTAACGATTTTTTATCCACGCTTTTAAAAATTTAAAGGGTAAAGGTAAGGTATTTTACGTTGCTATTAAAAGCCTTTTTCGCCTTCCAGGCGTGCAATTACGGCACTGGCTACGGCATTTCCAATAACATTGGTGGCACTGCGTCCCATGTCTAAAAACTGGTCAACCGCCAAAAGCAGCAGCAATCCTTCGCTTGGAATTTTAAAATAACTTAGCATACCTGCTATTACAACCAACGATGCGCGCGGAACTCCAGCCATTCCCTTGCTGGTAACCATTAAAATCAACATCATTTGAATTTGATCCGCCCATTGCAAGGATATTCCATAGCTCTGGGCTATAAAAACCGTTGCAAAAGTCATGTACATGATGCTACCGTCTAAATTAAAGGAGTAACCCAATGGCAATACAAAACTTACCACCCGATTGCTGATGCCGTGTTTTTCAAGCGCTTCAATGGTTTTAGGCATGGCACTTTCACTGCTGGAAGTGCTAAAGGCAAGTAAAACAGGTTCACGTATGTCACGCAGCAAGGCCATAAAGTTTATTTTAAACCATTTGCATACCAGGCCAAGAACCACAAATGCAAAAAATAAAAGGCCTCCAAAAAAACATGCTATCAAATAAACATAGCCGTTTAATACGCCCAAACCCTTTAAAACAACCACCGATCCTAAGGCACCAAATACCCCCAAAGGGGCTAATTTCATAATAAAATGTGTGAGTTTAAACATAACCTCACTTAAAGATTCAATTCCCTTTAACAAGGGTTTTCCTTTTTCCTTACTGGCAGAAATGGCCATTCCCAGTAAAATAGAAAAAACCACAATGGGTAATATGGCATTGGTTGACAATGCATTAAAAATACTTTCCGGAATAACATGATCAATAAACCTTATCATCGAATGCGGTTCTGTTGGAACGGATGCATTGCCTTTAGGTAGCGGCAAATGCAGCACATTGCCGGGTTTAAATACATTTACAATCAGTAAGCCCAGCATAAGGGCAACCAGGGTTGCCAACATAAAATACAAGAGGGTTTTTACTCCCAAACGTCCAACCGAATAAATATCTTCGAGTTTACCCACACCCAACACTAAAATCGAAAACACCAAAGGGGCAATAATCATTTTAATCAGGTGTAAAAAAATATGGCTTAAAACAGAAAATACCTGTGCGTATTGGTTGTATTTTAAATCCAATTCTGAACCGGCATACCATTGCGCCAATAAACCATGAATTAATTGACCCAAAAATAATGCCAAGATCATGGCCGCAAGTATCCACCGAAACACTCCCGATTTTAACAGACTTGGCATACTTTACTAAAGTAAGGGTTTTAAACGTTCCAGATGCATGGCGCGGGATCCTTTTAATAATAGGCGCATTCCTATAATGGGATGTAATTTAAGGTGGTTTTCCAAATCGGTTATATTTTTAAAATGCATATAAGAAGCCGATGTCGTACGTTCAAAAAAATGTCCTACCAGAAACACATTAGAGGCCCTTTTTAATTGTAGCCAGTCTACAATTTTCTGGTGTTCGTCAGCACTTGAATCGCCCAACTCGTACATGTCACCTAAAACAATTGCCAATTGTTCCGGTTTGTAATTTATAAACAGGTGTTCCAGGGCGGCTTGCATGCTGCTGGGATTTGCATTATAGGCATCCATTATCAGAACATTGTGCATGGTTTTAATTTCTTGAGAACGGTTCATTTGAGGATTGTAGGCGGCAATTGATTGGGCAATGGCATCAATGGGAATATTAAAATGCAGGCCTACAGTAACAGCCGTTAATAAATTATATGCATTGTAAGTTCCTATCAGCTGAGACTGAATGGTACACACACTGGGTTTACACAATTCGATGCGGCAAAAATCTGCATGAGGATTTACCTTGATCATTTGAACATCGGCTTCCGCTGAAATTCCGTAGCTTGTCCGTAGCATCCCTTCACTGGATTGCATTAATTTAGGATCGTCTGCATTTACAAAAACCCTGGCACCGGAATTTTTCAAAAACCGGTACAATTCGGTTTTTCCTTTTAAGACCCCTTCTATTCCTCCAAATCCTTCCAAATGGGCTTTTCCAATGTTGGTAATTAAACCTAAATTGGGTTCTGCAATTGCAGAAAGCATGGCAATTTCACCCTGGTGATTGGCTCCCATTTCAATAATGGCAATTTCATGCTCCTGTTTTAATTTTAAAAGCGTTAACGGAACACCAATATGATTGTTTAAATTTCCTTCGGTGGCTAAAACAACATAACGGCATTGCAATACCTCTCGAATTAATTCTTTATTGGTGGTTTTACCATTGCTTCCGGTTAAGGCGATTACGGTTGCAGGCATTTGCTGACGGTGATAGCGGGCTAAATCTTGCAAGGTTGTTAAAACATCTGAAACCCAAATATGCTGTTTTAAATCCTTTAATGTTGGATCGTCTACCACTACTGCAAAAGCACCGTCTTTCAGTGCTTGGGATGCAAACCGATTGGCATTAAAATGCGGTCCTCGCAGCGCAAAAAAAAGTCCTTTGGAACGAATGTTACGCGAATCGGTACATATATCCAATTG
>CAWUNH010000020.1:0-11117 GCA_963923435.1 uncultured bacterium | reverse complement strand
GACAAGACGGTGCCGGTATTGCCAGTATTAAACTTAATCCTGAACCCGGCGTTCCATACCTGGACCGTCAGCGTTCTATTTCCGGACAGGCCATACAGGATATTTTTGAGCGGGTGTATGAAAATCAAAAAAATTACAGCCAACATCATCCCGGCTCAACCGATTTGCCCTTTTCAGGCGAATTACTGCTTGGTCACCTGCGTTACGGAACTTTTGGTAAAAACGGAATCGAGAGCTGCCACCCTTTTAAACGTTCGAATAACTGGTTAAGCCGCAGTTTGGTTTTGGCCGGAAATTTTAATTTAACCAATGTGGACGAGCTGTTTCAGCATCTGGTTGAACTTGGACAGCACCCGGTGGAACGTGCCGATACCGTAACGGTTCTTGAAAAAATTGGCCACTTTTTGGATCGCGAAAACGACCGATTGTTTAAACTATACAAAGATCAGGGCCTGGACAACGAAGCCATTAGTAAAGAAATTCAGTGTCACCTGGATTTAGTTTCTGTATTGCAAGAAAGCAGTAAAAAATGGGATGGCGGATTTGTAATGTCCGGTTTAATTGGACACGGAGACGCCTTTGTTTTTAGAGATGCCCATGGTATTCGGCCCGCCTTTTACTATGCCGATGAAGAACTGATTATTGCTGCCAGCGAACGTCCGGTAATACAAACCGTGCTCAACAAACCCAAAGAACGCATTCATGAAATTCCTCCCGGTCAGGCCTTGATTATAAAAAAAGACGGCAGTTTTAAATTGCAGGAAATTTTATCCCCTGCAGAACGTCAGTCGTGTTCATTTGAACGGATTTATTTTAGCCGCGGAAACGATGCCGATATATACCAGGAACGCAATGCACTGGGGCGCCATCTGGCCCATCAGGTATGGGATGCCGTAAAGAATGATCTTTCTCACACAGTTTTTAGTTTTATTCCCAATACTGCAGAATTGGCCTTTTACGGCATGATTCAGGAACTTGAAAAAACAGCCCGAAAAGAATCTTCTGAAAACCGCATTAGAGTTGAAAAACTAATTTACAAAGATGCCAAATTACGAACCTTTATAACCGACGATGCCCAGCGGGACGATTTGGTTAATTTAGTGTACGATATAACCTACGGAATTGTTAAACCGCATTTGGATACTATTGTGGTAATGGACGATTCCATTGTAAGGGGAACCACTTTAAAGCGAAGCATATTAAAAATACTGGACCGCCTGCAGCCCAAAAAAATAATTATTGTTAGTTCGGCCCCTCAGATTCGATACCCCGACTGCTATGGCATTGACATGGCGGAATTAAGCCGTTTTGTAGCCTTTGAGGCCGCCGTTCAGCTGACACGTGAGCAACAAAATGGAATAAAGCTGGAGCATTTGTACCAACAGGCCATGTTGGAAATTAAAAAACCAAAAACCGATCAGGTAAATATTGTGCAAGGGCTTTATGCTCCTTTCAGCGATTTTGAAATTTCTCAAAAAATTGCCCGCTTGGTTAAACCCCCCGACTTGCAAGCCGAACTTGAAATTATTTTTCAAACCATTCCCGGGCTGCACGCATCGTGTCCAAATCATACCGGAGACTGGTATTTTAGCGGTTGTTACCCAACACCTGGAGGAACCAAGGTGTGCAATCAGGCCTTTATCAATTTTATGGAAGGCACCTCCGGACGGGCTTATTGAATATTGTCTGCAATTCCAAACTGTCCGCTGTCGTCCAAAATCAGCGTTTTGTTACCTTTTCCTTTTCCTGAAATAAAAAAACTTAGAGTGTAGCGGCCCGTTTGAGTAATTGCAGTAATTGTATACGAGCCTCTTGGAATTGGTTTTAGCGGTGTACAGTTGAGGGCGGGCAAATCGGTTTGAAGGACGGTTCCATCCGACCATTGGAGCGTATCGGTTGAGTATTGCGAATAATTGCAATACTGCCACTGGTACCCCGAACTGCATGCAACACAGGCCATGGTTAAGCAGAGCAAGATCCAAATGCGAGTCATAGGGCGCGCTGAATTTGACGTTCGGATTCTCGTTGCTTGATTGCATGGCGCTTGTCGTGCTGTTTTTTTCCACGGGCCAATGCAATAAGCAACTTGGCATAGCCCGAATCGGAAATAAACAGCTTTAACGGAATAATGGTTAAACCCTGATTTTGCAACGCTTTTCGCCATTTTTCGAGTTCGTTGTACTGCAAGAGCAAACACCGTTCTCTTAGGGGCGGATGGTGGTAAAACGAGGCTTGTTGATATTCGGAAATATGCAGGTTGCGAACCACCAAATGAGTTTTAGTAAACGCACAGTAACTGTCGGAAAGGTTTGCCTTACCCTGACGAATTGATTTGATTTCCGTACCTTTCAGTACCATGCCGGCCACCAAGGTGTCGATGATTTCGTATTCAAACCGCGCACGACGGTTTTCAATTTCTATTTGAGATGGCTTTGACACCCGACAAAAGTACACCTTTTGAAATTACCCTTCGAGTGGTAGAGTTTAACGAACTTTTGGGCATTCAAACCATGGCCCAATCGGTATGGCCCGATTATTATACTCCCATTATTGGAGCGCAGCAGGTTCACTACATGTTAAAATCATTTTACAGCCTTAAATCACTGCAAGCGCAATTTACAAACCAACATGTTTTTTATTGGATTTATTCGCATTTACCCGAAGCGATTGGTTTTTTGTCGGTTGAGCAATTGCAACCGCACCAATATAAAATTCATAAATTTTATTTAATCCAATCCCATGCCCAACAGGGTATTGGCAGTTTAGCCTTTAACCGGCTCCGTCAGGAGTTAACAGCACACCAAATAGAATTAACCGTAAACCGTTTTAATTATAAAGCCATAAATTTTTATTTTAAAAACGGATTTCGTATTGCCTCGCTGGCAGATTTTGATATTGGCAACGGATTTGTAATGAATGATTTTATCATGCAATGGAGGTCCTCTCAAATGGGTTGATGGGTTGATGGGTTGATTTCGTGTTTTCTTAGCAATTAACCGTTTCATTAACGTCCTGCGGTTCATATTTTGGTATTACTTTTTAAAATTTATAACCCTACAGGATATATTTTTATTTATGCGATTTGGGTTAACGGTTATTTTTCTTTATGGGATCTTACAGGCTCAGGTTCCTCCGGGATATTATAACGCCACGCATCAACTGTATGGCATTTCGTTAAAACAGGCCCTGTACAACCTGATTAAAAACCACCGCGTTTACGAATACACTTCGGATACAACGGACACCTGGGACCTGTTAAAAGACTTGGATCGGGACAGCTTAAACCCGTCTAATGTGATTGAAATTTATACCGGCTGGTCGGTTAATGCGGCACAAGAATACAATAATGGAAATGGCTGGGAACGAGAACATGTATGGGCTAAAGTACATGGAGGCTTTGATATTAATCCGCCGGCAGGTACCGACGTGCATCATTTACGTCCCATAGATAAAACCATTAATGCAGCTCGCAACAGCCGTTGGTTTGCCGAATGTAACGAACCCTATACGGTGGGCGGTTTGCCCTCAGGATCGTATTACAGTACCAATCAGTGGGTATGGAAACCCAGAGATTGCGACAAAGGCGATGTGGCTCGAATGCTCTTTTACATGGCCGTTCGCTACGAGGGTGAAAACGGAGAACCGGATCTTGAATTGGTAGATTACCTGCCCGCCATAAATCATGATCCGGCGCCCATTATGGCCAAACTTTCCGATTTGCTGCAATGGCATGCCCAGGACCCGGTTGATTCATACGAACGTAAACGCAACGATTTAATATATACCAAATACCAGCACAACCGCAATCCGTTTATTGATGTTCCCGATTTTGCCTGGGCTATTTGGGATGCAAAAACTTTAATGCAGGACCATTCTGCCAGTTCTAATTTGCGCCTTTATCCCAATACTTCTTCTGAAAACTGGATGGTGTACAACAGCCTTCAAAACAAACTTCAACTTCAGGTTTATTCAAGCCTTGGGGCGTTGGTGTACGAAAATCAAACCCATGAAAACGCAACCCTTATTGACATCCGCACTTGGGCCAAGGGTATGTATACCGTTGTTTGCAAATCCAACACCACAGTGCGGTGTTTTAAAGCTGTAAAAATAAATTAAACCGAGAGGGCTTCGCGGGCCGAAGACGTATTTTCGTTTGTAACCCAAATTTGATACGAGCCTATGGGCAGCATTTCGTCTTTGGTAACTTTAATTGAAAACGGAATTTCGTGATGTTCCAATACCGATTGCGCCAACACAAACTCGGTATGTAATTGCGACTCGAATATTAAAACCTGGTTTTCAGAAATTTTATTTGGAAGCCTTTGGTACAAAAAAATAGCAAGGCCGCTTAATACTATAAATCCAATTATAATCAGTAGTTGCATGCTGGCTTAATTTTCGTTTTTGCGAAAGGGTGAACCCTGCTGATGTATTTTAATTGCCTTTAATGAAAATCGAATCATCAAATAAAAAACAACCAAAAAAAATAACATTAGTGAGGGATGGCGTTCTGCATTAAATAAACAAAAATCAAAAATTCCATGCACCACGGCAGCCGCCAATAATCCATAATAACCGTATCGGGCTCGCCCCATTTTAAAGAACCCCATAAAATACCCCATGATAACCCCAAATGCGGCATGTCCGGGAACCGAAAAAATCATACGCATCAATGCTACTTGAAGGCCCTTTTCATTTCCAAAAACGTATAAAAAGTTTTCAAGAGTGGCAAAACCCAAAGAAACCATTACGCAGTAGGTAATACCATCAAAGGGTTCGTTAAAAGCGGGTTTATTAAATGCAAAACCGCGAACCATAATCCATTTGCTGCCTTCTTCGGTTAATCCAATTGCCACAACACAGGAAATTAAAGAACTTAAAAGATTGCCTGAATTGGGATCGAAGCCAAGTTTTTCGAAAAGAATGGATAGTAACACGGCCGGAATACAAGAAAGCATGCCCAATATAAAACTGAGCAGTAAAAGCTTTTTGGGCTCTTTTTCGTATTGGTCTTTCCAATATATAAATACGGCCAGAGCCAATCCAGGCGCCGCAGCCAAAGCAGCTAGTGTGAGTCCTTGCATTTACTGAAATACTTTTTTAAGAAGTTCAGTTGTACGGGCGGCCGGATTGGCTCGAATGTTTTGTTCTTCTTCGCCAATGAGTAAAAAGAGTCCTTCGATGGCCTTTTGTGTGGTAAAATCGGCAAGATTGGGATTAATTTTTGCAACTCCGGGAATTCGGTTGTATTGTTCGGCCAAAGCGGTATAGTGCCGGGTGGCTCCCACTTGTTGAAGGGCCTGTTCAATAATGGGCTTAAAACGTTGGTACAATTGCGATCCGGATTGGTCTTTTAAATACTGCGTTCCTGCTGTTGGTTGTCCTTTAATAATAGATATGGCATCCTCTGCCGTTAAATTTTTAATGGCCTGTACAAAAACCTCTTTAGCCGATTCACCGGCGGCCTCGGCTGCACGGTTGAGGTTTAAAACGGCTTCGTCTACCGTATTACCCAAACCCATAGACCGCATGCGGGATTCGGCCTGTTGTGCATCGGGTGGTAATGGAATTTTAATTTTTGGATTTTTAAAATATCCGTCGGCCTGATGCACTTTTTCGGCTGCCCAAACCGCTCCCTTTTGCAGTGCATCGCGCAGGGCGCGGACCGCTTCATCCTGGGTAAAGGATGCCGAAGTGCGCTGCATGTTTTGCTGAACATTTTTTTTAAGATCCATTAAGGTTTGAGAATGCACCTGCTTCCCTGCAAATAAGCAACTCAATATCAATACGTATTTCATACAATAAATATAACTTTATTATTTACGCCTTCAAATCAGCGTTTTTGGTACTGGGGTTTATAAGACACCTGGAGTTGATATAAAGTAGGCGCGCGTAAATCGCCCGGCCGGTTTTGATACGAAGTGTTGGTAATGTTATTTACTATAAGGGCCAAGGTCCATGCGGGTGTTAATTGAAATTGCAGCCGCGCATCGTGCACCCAAAATGCCTTGCTAAATTCGTTCCAATGCGTTTTTAAGCCAGGTAAAATACTGGGGGCATCGTCGGCCTCAAACCCATTGCCTAACTCATAAAATACGGGTTTTATAAACCGGTTGTCAATGTTTAAAATCCGGCTTTGGTATCGGCTGCTCCATCCCAATGCTATTTTTTTATACGTAACCATTACATCCCATTTTAATAAATGCTTACTGCGGTATTTTAAAATGTTAAACTGAGCTGTATCCAAAAACGGGTAATTTAGTCCCAGTGTGTCGCGTGAAATTAAAAAATCAGGTTTTATAGGATTAATAAAGGTATAGCCTCCCATAGCCTGTAGAGAAAACTGTTTGTATTTATAAAACAGGGTTTGGCTGATTTCCAAGCCTTTTATATCAGATTTTCCAAGGTTTTCAGACCTAAATCCGTAATAATTAAGTTTATCGCTTAAGGGCAAATATGGATCGGAATGGTAGTAATTAAATACAAACTCAATCATGTTTTGATAGCGCGTCCAAAACGCAGCCACATCGCATTGCCCTTTAATACTGCCTAATACAAATCCCTGTTTAATACCCAATTCCATGTTTTCGCCCTGCTCGGGTTTTAGATTTGGATTGGGAAATATTTTTAAAACGCTGATTCCGGTATTTACAAACTTTTCGGCCGTGCTTGGAAATCGATAGCCTTGTCCGTAAGAGGCCCTCAGGTTGGCACCCTTCCAAATCTCGTAATTGCTGCCGAGCCGAAGAACCGGAACAATGGGCAGGGTGCTGCCAAACCAATTGAAGGCAGACGTTTCTTGATCCAGAGAAGCATATTCCAAACGTATTCCGGCGGTAAAATGAAACCTTTTAATACTGCTAATGTCCAATTGATTGTAAAACGCTGCCTGTTTTCCAACATGGTTTCCGTATAAGGTTGCCGATTCGGTTTTAGATTGTATTCCAATGATTCCCGAATTGTATACCCATCGGTTTTTAATTTGCTTTTGAAATTGAAGTTCGCTGTATTCGCTATGCGCAGCACTGCTCAGATTTGTGGTATAATAATAACGGTTTCGCCAAGTAATTTTATACTGCTTACCGGTATTAACATAACTCAAGGTGTTATCAAGATTGGCATTGATGCTGTAAAAAGCCTGCAACTGGCGTCCTTGAGGAATATAGGCGGAGTCGTAATGCTGCCATAAATAAAATATACCGCCCTTGTTTTCTAAAATTGCTCCGGAGAGGGTATTGCTTAGTCCTGGTATTTTTGGAACCAATGTTTTCCAGGATCCATGCACGCGTTTACGATCTTCGTTTTCAAACATCCGGTAACCGTCGTCCTGAAAGTACTGGCCGCTGAATGCAAATTCGTGATTTTTAATTTTTTGAATATGCGTTAACTGAAAGCCTTTTTGAAATTGAGTGGTTCCGTTCCACCATTTATAGGTTTTTTTGGGGGCATCGTAACTCCCCCAAAACGAAGTACACTGGGTGTAAGGCAAATCCCGTGCATATCGGGTTCGTAAATGAATGACTCCGTTGAGAGCCCCCGAACCATACAATACCGAGGAGGCCCCTTTAACAACTTCGACTTGCTCAACCATTTCAATTGGTAAAAACGACCATTTAATGTCTCCCGCATCGGCAGAAATAAGCGGCATGTCGTCGAGCAGCATTAACACACGGCTGCCGGCTCCGTAACTAAATCCACTGCCGCCCCGAATACTGGCCTGACCGTCCTGAACCGTTACACCTGGCACCTGGGTCACAATTTGATCCAGCTGCGTTGCGTTTTTTTGTTGAATTAATTCGGGTTTAATTAAATCCATACTCACCGTAAGCTCCGAACGTTTTTGTTCAAAGCGGCCGGCACTGATAACCACTTCGTCCAAGAGGGTTTCCGGTTTTAAATAAATGTTTTGTGAGCGCCGGTCGTTCGTTTTTGAAAGGTAAATTGTATACGATTCGTAGCCTGCATAAAAAAATTCCACCCGCTCGGATTCAGTAGCTGGTTGAATGGAATAATATCCCTGAGGATTGCTTGTGTATAGTTGCTGTCCACATTTAACAATGGCTCCTGCCAGGGTATCTCCGGTTGTAGCATCTAAAACAAATCCCGAGATGCTTTGCGCAACAAGATTACAGGACCCTAATAAAACTAACAGCAGCGTCGCAATTGGTTTTACGGGCACTGGATTACGGTCGAATAATTTTTTGGAAGGTGCTGGAACCCTGATTTTCTGATTTTAGCATGTAAATGCCCGAAGGTAAACCCTCCATTGCCTGGTAACGTATTTCATGGGGATCTAGTTGGATGCGACTGAGTAATTGTCCGCTTAGAGAAAATATACTCAGACTTTGTTCAGTGGCAGTGGTGTTTTCGATCCATGAATGAAAGGCCGACAGGCGTATTGGAAATACGGATTGTTGCTCAGAAAGGCGGGTGGATTGATTGATGTTAATTTTATAATATTTTAAAAAGGTTGTGTTGACTAATAAACCCGATGTATAATTGGGTACGGCCGGACATTGTGCAATTGAAAGGGTGGTGGTTGCATAGGCCTGTATTTGAATTTGCAAGGTATACGTACCGGTTACCGTTGGAGTTCCATACACACTTGCACAGTTATTGGCATTGCCCGGAAATCGCAATGAGGGTGCGCCGTTTACCGTGCCATTGGCAACAACAGAGGTTGAAGAAGCAAAGTTTAAGCCGGGAGGCAAACCATAATTTACAACGTTGCTGGGTGTTGAAACCACAAATCGGGTAAAACAGAGTTTAAGAATGGACTGAAGGGTGTCCTTAGGAACTTTAACCGTAATGTTTTGTAAATACGAATTGTTTACAAATCCCGAATTAAAATTGGTTGCACTGTCTGGCCAGATTCCGTATTTGTTAGATCCTGTAAAAACCGGGTCTAAACTGCAGGTAGGTACGTTTTGTGCCAAAATGGGATTTAAACATCCTACTATTAAACTTAGGTAAATTAGTTTTTTCATGAAGAATTTTTTTTTATGAAGTAAGTATTTTTTTTAAAAAAAGCAAAACTGCTCGTTACAAGGTTTTCAACATTTGGTTGGGAATTTTTATAAAATAACCAACCCTTAAAAGGAGATTTTAGTCTTGAAAACTTAAGTCAAATTTCTGGTACTTAATTTTGAAAACCATTTATTAATTTACAACCCATTTCCGTCAAAACCCGGCGTTATTGATCTTTGTCAGGAATTAAACCCTGCTTTATAAAATAGGTTACAATGGCCTCGGTAACCAGCCGGTGTTGCTGTTTGGAAACTAAAAACGGAAGTGCTTTTAAAGATTTAAAATGCGGCCAGCCGTCTGCATCCCGGCCGGTATATGTATAAAAGCCATAAGGCTCCAATATCACGCACAATGCAATGTGCATTAAATCCATTTTTTCTTGTTTTTTAAACTTTGTTTTAACCATTCCCAGCTCCTGTATACCAATTAAAAACAATACCGCTTCGTGGTCCAATTCGGATCCAAATTGTTTTTTAAAAACCTTTTGCAGCGTCTTCCAGTCACTCATGAGCCCCGTTAGCCATAAGATGTTGAATAAAATCTGAAATTTCGGATATTCCGGTCCTATCCGAAGCGGAACAGGTAAATAAATTGGGTGGTTCGGACAAAAGCAGTAGAAATTGATTTTCGAAATAGCGTTCCTGTTCTTTAATTTTTTGTTTGCCCAACTTATCGGATTTGGTTAAAATAACTGCAAATGGACGTTCGTGCTGTGCCAGCCATAAAATAAATTCAGAATCGATGCTTTGTAAGGGATGCCGTATATCAATTAATACAAATAAACAGGAAAGCGTGTTGCGTTTAAGACAATACTGTTGAATTAATCCGGTAAATGTTTCTTGTTCCGTTTTACTGCGTTTTGCAAAACCATATCCCGGTAAATCAACCAGATTCCATTGTTCATTAATTCGAAACAAATTAATTAAGGCAGTTTTACCCGGGGTGGCAGATGTTTTAGCCAATTGTTTACGCTGCGTTAAGGCATTAATGAGCGAGGACTTTCCAACATTGCTTCTTCCGATAAATGCACACTCGAATCCAAGTCGGTTTTCCATGGATTTTACATTGGAATAACTTGCTAAAAAACGGCAAGTTTTATAACGCTGTATGTTCACTGAAGGGTAAAGGATTGGATGTGACGTTGTTTTTTTGAGTCGTAAATATCCGGCGTATGAACCAAAATACCCGTTTCTTCTACACCGCCAAATTCGGGATTTAGTGCAGTTCCAAACATTCGCATGCTGGAACTTAAACTCATGTATGCGTTAATAAGCGGCGGAATATGCGTACCCATGGCTCTGAGATCTTTGGATAATTTAGCATGTCCATCCTTATAGGATAGCGTGTGCCATTGTTGTTGAATTAAAGGGTCGGGGATATAATCGGCCAATGGTTTTTTGGGCAGCACCCAAGAATTGGGGTCCGGAAAATAATACGCCATAAAATTTAACAACAAATCGCGGGCCGTTTTGGGATAGTCGGTGTACATAGTGACTTTACCAAAAAAATACGTATGATGGGGATACAATACACAAAGGGCCCCCAAACCGTCCCAAAGATTATCCAAACTGAAAAGACCTTTGCGGCTGCCCGAGGCAACTTGAAAAAGCGGCTGAATAAAAGATCGCCCCAGCTCAATGGTTTTAGGAAGGATGTTTTGAATAAATTCAGGGCTGTAATGAAACAAATGTCGTGTTGAAAGCAAAGGTCCTGCTTGGTCGGTTTGAGCTTCACTGCACACCATAAACCGATAGGCACCAACAATTTCTTGTTCTTTCGGATTCCATACTAAAAGCTGACGGTAGGCATTGCTTCCGGTATCAAAATCATCTAAATCTACAGACTTTCCGGTACCTCCACCAGCAGCTCTGAAGGTGAGTTCTCTTAGGCGTCCGATTTCGAGCAATACCTGAGGGGCTTGCTGATCTTTAAAAATATAAATCTCGTTTTCTCCGTAATGCGTATTTCTGACTTTGAGCTCTTGATGAAGTTCAGATGCAAGAATGGATTTTGATATGGGTTTAATAATTTCTTGCATAACCAAAAGTACAATTAAAAGGCATTGCATCCTACAAAACATTACTTTTACA
>CAWUNH010000019.1:0-11244 GCA_963923435.1 uncultured bacterium | reverse complement strand
GGCTGGTCTACCAAAATAATTCTAGAAAGTGTATCAAAACACTGTCCTACCTGCGCATATAAATGCAGGGTATAGGTTCCAGGTTCCTTGTATTCTGTGTATGGCCGCTGATTTAGCCACTGGGTTATGGCCGTATCGCCATTTCCAAAATTCCAATACGTATTAATTTTAGTTTGGCGTGATGAGGTCGAAGACGTATTGGTAAATGTAACGGCAAAGGGTGCCGGCCCTCGCAATACAGGATGGGTTACTCCGGCTTGCAAGGTTCCGGAAATCACTTCAATAAAACCATCGCTGGTACATCCGGTGTTTTTATTTTCAACGCTCACATAATAATAGCCGGTTGTATTGGTAATGAGAATGGGTGCATTTAAATTATTGACACCGGCCTCCGGTGGGGTTTCCCAAGTATAACTCAATATGCTTTGATCGCCCAAAATAATTGGGGCAATGTGGACCGTGTCTCTTCCGCAATCCAACACAAAGGGGTTCGGCGCATTCGGTTTGTTTACACTGGGAAAATCACGTCGGTCGTCCACGGTTTTGTATGCCTCAGCGTAACATCCGTTGTTTAAATCCAATACCAATAACGTATAGGTGCCCGGATAAAAGCCCGTATAGGTTGAACTTAACTGAACTGTACCCTGTGGTGGCGGGCCGGTCCATATTTGAGCAACAACTGGCAAGCTGGGATTAAAATAGGGTGAAATTTTAGTACTGCTGCCATTGGTAAGTACCAAACTGTTTTGAGTACAGGTAATTAAACTGGCCCCATTTATTACGGCAAGAGGGGGAATAATGTTTTGCAAAAGGGTTATTACGGTTGTGGTTTTGCAAGTACTGGACGGATCGGTTAAGGTTAGTGTATATTGTCCTAAAAGTGTTTGGGTTGGCGCTGAAGGGATACTGCTTACAGAAACCGTTGGCGATTGAACATGTACCGTAGGAGATGCCATGGCCCAGTCCGGAATCATTTGGTTTTGTGGATAAAATGCTTGCAGCGTGGTTTCTGGATGATAGCAGGTTAAAATGGGATAGGTTCGTCCTATGCTGTCCAACAGGGGTGAAAGCGTATTGCTTAACACGGTTACATAAACCCGAGCAGTACAACCGTTGTTGTTGTCCCGCACCATTAAGGTCCAGTTACCAGCCGAATTAACTGTAAACACATTGGATGCGTTTAATGAACCGGAGGGTACAACGCTCGAGGTACCCGGTCCAATTAAAGTATGTGTAACACCAGCCCCCGGGGGAGAACTTTGAGAATTAATAAATTGTATGGTGGCTACACTTGTGGAACCGCATCCCAAACTAAAGTTTTGAGGTGAAGCAACTGAAAAAACAGGAAATCCCGAATTGGAACTAACCGTAAAGGTTTTTGTGGTTTTGCAACCGTTGGAGGTATTAAGGGCTATGTGTGTAAACACTCCGGCCGATCCCGGAGTAAAAGTGTATTGGGCATTTGATGTGAGCAAACTGCCTCCCTGTGGGGCAAGCCATAATTGTTGAATATTAACCGTAGGACTTACCTGACCTTGCACCGGCAATACAACAGAGGTACAGGTTATATTTTGAAACGTTGGTGAAATGGCCGAGGTCGGAGCCAGGGTGGATTGTGAAATTACAAACGTTTGCGTTTTACTGCAATTGGAAATAGGATTTTTTGAGGTGCAGGTAAAAATACCTGAGGCATTGCTAAAAGTTAATACCGGCATGGAAACGGTTTGATTAAAACTGGTTCCATTGGTAAGTGTATAATTTAAATTGGAGGGACTTAGGGTTAGCGTTAAAGATGGCTGATAGCAATTTAACACGAGCGGTGTGGGCTGTATGGTAAAATCCGCGGGCTGAGGTAATTGCAAGGTAAAAGTTGTGGACTGGCTGCAGCCTCCTTCTGCGGTAACCGTTGCAGAATAAATGCCGGAACTCACGCCACTCGCAGAATACTGCGTTGGACTTAAAATTCCGTTGGGAATGGTTGACCAATTGATGGTATAATTGGGACTTACCGAGGCCGAGGGTATAAAGGTTAAATTTAAATTAAAAGCATTGTTGGTGTTGGTACATGTTGCAAAAGTATACTGAGGAGAAAAACTGGGTTGTGTAACAACCGTGACCTGAACCAACGAAGTAAAGGTTACAACGGTATTTAAACTGGTTGTGCCGGTTACGTAAGTTGTATAATGGGTCGTCGCTGTTGGAGTTATCACAAAGGTTCCGGACTGATTGGAGTAATTGCCAGGTGAAACCGAATAGGTGGGATTGCCTAAATTAAAAAAATTAATGGGGGTTATGGTAACCGGGGAGCCGGCGCACAAGGTATACTGTAGCGGAAAGGAATTGTAACACAGGGTAGGAACAATGTTACAGGTATTGGTAAATGCGGCGGCATACGTTCCAACAAAACCACCACCGGAAGCATACAGGAGTTTATTGGCTTTATCTAAACGAATATCACAAACGTAGTTATTGGTTGCGGTGTTGGCAACAACCGGTATGGATCCAATGGGTACAAATGAATTGCCGGTAAATTTATATCCCAGCATTTGGCCGTAAGCCCCTATATAAACATTATCGCAATCGTCCGCCGCTATTCCGGCCTGACGTTTTACAAGATGTCCTGAAATGGAGAGGCTTGAAATAATGGCCCCGGTTAATTTACTGTAGGCGGCTAAATTAAGGCCGTCGTAGTAAAATAAATAATTTGAATTAACGGCCAAACTGTTTAATCCATTGCCGCTTCCGGAACTTCCCGGAAATTGACCCTTTTGACCCGCTTCGTTTAAAGTGGTAAACGTGGAGGGAGCTATCCAAACCGAAGAGGTAAAAGCCGAATTAATACGTGCAATGTAATTGTTAACGCATTGCGATGAAACCGACGCGTAATTCCAAAAAAAGTTGCCACCGTCGTCGATGGCATGTGAAACCACATCGTGTGCAATGGTACCGCAGTTAAAAAAAGAAATAGGAGTTAAAGAGGCCGTGGTTTGATCAACAATTCCGGCAGATTGGCTGGATCCGGTACTGCCTCCCATGCCGTAAATGTTTCCGGTTGTACAATGGTAGGCCATGTCCCAAACTTCGCGCCATAACGGAAACGCAGGTGTAATAAAATTATCGTAATTGCCGTTGGCGTCAATGCGAATAATTCGGGTTCCACTTCCCATAACTGCTTGACCGGTATAGCATTTTCCATTGCTTTTCATTACCACAAAATTGGACAGACCGGACGAATTCCAGGCTGGCGTGGTTAACTGACAAACAAATGTCCAAAGTAAAACGCCCGCGCTGTTGTATTTGGCTATTTTACAGGGCGATGTACCACCGTAAATAAATACATTGCCGGCATTGTCATAATCCACGTCATAGGCATAATTGCTATTGGTTAAAGTGGTAACGGCTGTTATAAAAGGATCGATGGTAAAACCGGCTGCAACATTAAGTTCATTTGGAATTTCAAATTCAATGTCTTTTTGGTCGGTTAATTTAAAAGCGGCCGGATATTGTGCGTTTTGGCTTAATATTAGCGGTTTAGAGTCGGTTAAACCATACAGGGGATTTTTAATCAAAAGAGCTCCGGAGGGATTAATTTCTATTTTTCGAACTGCACCGCTGTAATGAATTTTAAGCGGCGTTATATCGGCACCGGGATGTACCACAATTGAATACTTAATACCCTGTGTTTGGTCATTGCTGAGTTCATAAACAACATCAATGCCCGGATACATATTTTTATAAGTTAGGCAAGAATAGGTTTTTGAATTTTTTTCGGGTCCGCCAAAACTAAAATAATGCGAGCGGGGTTTAGACGGAATAATTTCCGGATTGGAATGGTTTACAAACTCCTGGGCAATATTACACAACGTTGGTTTACGTTCTGGCAGAGGAATCCCCAATTCTTTCATTTCGATGGCCCAATTGGGTTGAGGATGAACCTGAATTTGTTGAAAAATCGGTCCATCGGCCGTAAAATAAACATGCTCCTGGTCTTGTATCAGAGCGTATAAAATCGGTTTGTTGGTTTTTAAATCCCCGTTAAATTGTCCTTTATTTTCAATAAATACCCGAGTTCCAAAAACATCTCCGGCTTGCTGAAAAGGATTTAAAGATTGGGCGGATACTGCGAAGGGTATGATTAACCCGGTGAGCCATAAAGCCGCATTAAGTTTGAAGAACATACTACAATTTACCTAAAATTGTCCTAATCATACTGCGTTTATCCAAAAAATACGTAAACCCAAGGTTTTAATGAGGGAACGTGCAACGGATTATTTTTTTTTGATTTTATATACGAGCATTTTTTAACTCGATTTTTCAAGTTGAGCCTGGTATCGCATCCACTGATCGCGTAGCTTGGCTGCATTTACAAAATCGAGTTCTTTAGCAGCCTTGCGCATGGCTGTTTTAAGTTGTTTAATGCGTTTTTTTAATTGTTCCTGACTCAGGGTATGCTCCTGGGGCTCTTCTTCCAAAACAGGGATTTCTTTTTTTAAGGCAACAAGAGGCTTTTGCCGGCCCGCCGAACGCGGTTGAATGTGATGGGATCGGTTGTAAGCTTCCTGAATCGACCTGCGGCGGGATGTTTCCTCAACCGTTTCCCGAATGGAATCTGTTTGTCGATCGGCATACATAATAACCCGGCCGTTTACATGACGAGCAGCTCTTCCAACCGTTTGAATGAGACTTTTGGCATTTCTTAAAAAACCCTCTTTATCAGCATCCAATATGGCAACCAATGCAACTTCAGGCAAATCCAAACCTTCTCTTAATAAATTAATTCCAATTAATACATCAAACAATCCAATACGCAACTGACGTAATATTTCAACACGTTCCAGGGTGTCAATATCGCTGTGCAAATAGCGGCACCTGATGTTTAATCGTACCAAATAGGCGCTCAGTTCCTCTGCCATGCGTTTGGTAAGTGTTGTTACCAGGATGCGGTCGCCCTGGGTTACCGTATTGGAAATTTCTTTAAGCAAATCATCTACCTGATGGGTGCAGGGACGTATTTCAATAATTGGATCCAAAACACCGGTGGGACGAATAACTTGTTCAACTATTAATCCTTCTGACACTTCAATTTCGTAGGTTGCAGGTGTGGCACTAACGTAAATTACCTGATGCGTTAATTGCTGAAATTCTTCGAACATTAATGGTCGGTTGTCCATAGCCGCAGGAAGCCTGAATCCATAATCCACTAAATTTTGTTTTCGACTCCGATCGCCTCCATACATGCCTCTAACCTGCGGAAGTGTCACATGACTTTCGTCCACTACCAATAAAAAATCTTTTGGAAAATAATCCAATAAACAAAAGGGACGGGTGCCCGGTTTACGTCCGTCTAAATAGCGGGAATAATTTTCAATGCCGCTGCAATACCCCAGCTCTCGCATCATTTCAAGATCAAACTGAACCCGTTCTTTTATACGTGCCGCCTCGGTATGCAAGTGTCGGTCCTTAAAAAATTGTATTTGAATTTCCAGGTCCTCTTCAATAGATACCATGGCCTGGGTGAGAGTTTCCGGAGTAGTTACAAATAAATTGGCAGGATATACGGTTACCGAAGAAACAACAGATTGCACTTGCAAAGATTCAGGATCCAATAACAACAGCTGTTCAATGCGGTTTTCGCAATACACAATCCGAAGGCAGGCATCTGTATAGGGTAAGGCAATATCCACAACCTCGCCCCTTACTCGAAAATGCCCGCGCAGCAAGGCTTCGGTTGTTCGGGTATACAAAGCTCCCAAAAGTTTTTTTAATACCTGTTGCCTGGGCAAAATTTGCCCCTGCTCTAAACTAAAGGTTTGTTGTTGAAACGCATCGGGGTTTCCCATGCCGTATATACAACTGACTGAACTTACAACAATTACATCGGAACGTCCGGATAAAAGCGTATTGGTGGTACTCAGCCGACATTTTTCAATTGCTTCATTAATGGACAAATCTTTTTCTATATAAGTTCCTGTTGTTGGTAAATACGCTTCGGGTTGATAGTAATCGTAGTAACTAACAAAATATTCTACTGCGTTTTCCGGAAAAAACGTTTTAAACTCTTCGTATAACTGCGCCGCCAATGTCTTGTTATGACTCAGCACCAGGGTGGGACGGTTGTTATGAGCTATTACATTGGCCGCCGTAAAAGTTTTTCCAGAACCCGTTGCACCCAACAATACCTGATGCGGAAGTTTTTGGCGGAGGCCCTCGGTCAATCGAAAAATGGCATCCGGCTGATCGCCCGTAGGAGCATATTCCGAAACCAGTTTAAAGGCCATATACAAATGTACATCAAGGTCCGTTAAAACAAACTCAAGGAATACGTACCTTTGCGCATGCCCTCCTTTGACATCAGCAGTACCCTGGATATTCAAAAAGTTGACAATGCCGTAAATACTACCCGTAAAGAATTTTTAAACCGCTGGGATTTTAAAAACAGTCAGAGCCAAATTGAATTGAACAAAAAAAACGCTCAAATTCAAATTGAAACAGAAAATGAAATGCGCCTGAATACAATTATTGATCTTTTGTACGGCCGAATGATGAAGCAAGGACTGGATCCGCGGGGTTTGGACGCGTCTAAACCTATAGAACATTCCGGGGCTCAAATCCGTAAAACGCTGCTGTTAAAGCAAGGCCTGGAGACCGATAACATCAAACGTATTTTACAATGCATTAAAGCGTTAAACGTTAAAGTAACCGCCCAAAAAATGGACGATTTAATTCGGGTTAGTCATAAACAAATTGATACGCTTCAACTGGTTATGCAGGCTTGCCTGAAAAGCGATTGTTCGCAACCATTACAATTTACCAATTTAAAATCCTCATGATTTACCGAAGCCGAGCCCCGCTCCGAATTGGTTTAGCCGGCGGAGGTACCGATGTAAGCCCCTACATGGATCAGTTTGGAGGCTGTGTGGTTAACGCAACCATAGATTTGTATGCCCATGCCAGTTTAATTCCTCATCCAGAAAACCAGATTCAATTTGAAGCCCCCGATAAAAATTTACAGTATTGTTTTACCCCGAATGAACCCAGGGAGCCTGAAATTCCAAAAGACTTTGAATTATTTTACGGCGTGTACAGGCATTTCCATCAACAGTTTGGCCCCTTGCCTTCCGGATTTCGATTGTCTGCCTATATTGAAGCACCTCAAGGATCGGGTTTGGGAACTTCCTCAACACTGGTAGTGGCATTATTGGGTGTATTTAAAGAATGGCTAAAATTGGATTGGAGTCCGGAATTTTTAGCACAAAAAGCCTTTATAATAGAACGGGAAGAGTTGGGTATGGCAGGTGGCCGACAAGATCAGTACGCCTCCAGTTTTGGTGGACTCAATTGCATGCATTTTAACCCCAATGGTTCCGTTGTGGTAGAACCCATTAAAATTTCAGAATCTGCCCGGCTTGAACTCGAAACTTGCCTGCTCCTTTTTTACACCCAAATTCAACGGGAGTCCTCCCATATTATTCGTCATCAGATAGAATCTGTCCAGCGGGGTGCACAAGAACGCATTCAGGCCATGCACGAACTTAAATTGCAGGCCTATCAACTAAAAGCTGCCTTTGAAACAGGACATTTAAACCAATTAGGAGAATTGCTTCATTATGGTTGGCAACAAAAAAAGAAAATGGCCGATCAGATTTCGAATCCGCAAATTGATTTATTGTATGAAGCAGCCTGCAAAGCCGGAGCCACCGGAGGAAAAATATCAGGTGCCGGTGGGGGAGGCTTTTTGTTTTTTTATTGTCCCGGTACCCGAAAATTAAATGTTGCAAACGCCCTGAATGCATTTGAAGGATCCATACAGCATTTTACGTTTTCCCCCAAGGGCTTAACCACTTGGAGTCAGAAAAACGATTGAGTTTTCTTAATATTATCGCAAAGACTCGTACTTTTGAATCATGGCAATGCCCCTAACCGAAACGCATTTTAATTTTCCCGGGCAAACCGGTTTTTATAAAGGAAAGGTGCGGGATGTTTACCATTTAAATTCGGATATTTTAATAATGATTGCATCGGACCGAATCAGTGCGTTTGATGTTGTACTGCCAAAAGGTATTCCCTACAAAGGACAGGTGTTAAATCAACTGGCAGCATACTTTTTAAATGCTGTTCGCGATATTGTGCCAAATTGGTTAATAGACAGTCCCCTACCCAATGTCAGCATCGGTTACCGCTGCGAGCCTTACAAAGTAGAAATGGTTGTTCGGGGTTATCTGGCCGGACATGCCGCTCGTTTATACAATTCCGGAATCAGAACCATTTGCGGAGTTCCCTTGCCGGAAGGTCTCAAAGAAAACGACCGCCTTCCCTACCCCATTATTACTCCTACAACAAAAGCTGCAGTTGGACACGACGAAGATATTTCTAAATCCGATATTATTTCGCAGGGACTGGTTTCCGCGCATGAATATGCCCAAATGGAAGCCTGCAGTTTAAAACTGTTTGAGCGTGGACAGCAAATGGCTTTAAAACAGGACTTAATACTGGTCGATACCAAATACGAATTTGGCAGGCGTCAAAACAGCCTGTACTTGATGGACGAAATACATACCCCCGATTCCTCCCGCTACTTTTATGCCAAAGAATACGAATCCCTTCAGTCACAGGGTTTGCCTCAACGTCAACTCAGCAAAGAATTTGTCAGACAATGGCTGATACAAAACGGCTTTCAAGGCAAAACAGGCCAGCAAATCCCAGACATGTCAGAAGCCTGGATTCAAGAAATATCCAGCCGCTATATTGAATTATTTGAAGCTGTGAGCGGACTTCGCTTTATTCCAGAAAACCTGACTGCCGAAATTTTGGAGTTAAAAATAACAGACCGTTTAAAAAATCTGAGTTTAAATTAAGTTTTAAAACTAACGGTTTCGTTGGATATTAATGATGGGCGTTTTTACCAGCTGAAGGTGCTTCGCTGTGGTGTGCACCACTTTTTAATTGCTCCTGTTGTTCAATAAAAATTTTATCAACCCGGGTTAAATTACCGGAACTACCGGCATAAGTGCCTTCGGTTAAAATGATAAAAATGGTATACAACATAAAAATAATATAGGGAGCTAAAATGGCATATTTAAAAAAACTCACCTCGTGTTTTAAATGCATGAACCACATAACTATGGCGGCGGCTTTAACAACGGTTAAACTGATAAACAAGGTTTTAAGCCACCACGTTCCGGACCAACCCTGGCTGGGGGCCATAAACCCTATAACCAATTCAAATACCGTAATAAAAAGCATTACCCAAAAAACATTCCAAAGCGTGCGACGGGCAGATTTACCGGCCTCTTCGCCGTGATTGCTCATTACTTCGTAATGGGGATAATTATCGTGAAAATCGGACATAGCAGATTATATTATAAAAGATAGAAAAATGTAAAAACAAATACCCATACCAAGTCTACAAAGTGCCAGTAAAGGCCGACTTTTTCAACCATTTCATAGTGCCCGCGACGTTCGTAGGTGCCTTTTAAAACATTGAGAAATATTACAAAATTTATTACCACTCCGCTAAAAACGTGGGTTCCGTGAAAACCGGTTATAAAAAAGAAATAATTGGCAAATTGCGGCACTCCATATTCATTGGTAATCATATTGGCACCGTGAAACACTTGTTTTACATAGGATTGCGTTGCTGGATCCCATACATTACGAAGGGCACCCTCCGAGGTTCCAACGATAAAATGGTACCATTCCCAAGCCTGAGAGCCTACAAAGGCCAATCCACCCACAATGGTCCAAAACATCCAGAGCACCACTCCCTTTTTGTTCATGCGATGTCCGGCCTCTACTGCTAAAACCATGGTTACGGATGACATAATGAGGATAAAGGTCATTAATCCCACATAGGCCAATGGCAGGTGTTGTTCAACAAAGGGGAAATGCGTAAACACATGCTCCGCTTTAGGCCACACCTCGGCGTATTTATGCCGAATAAACCCATAGGAAACTAATAATCCGCCAAAGGTTAATGCATCGGACACCAAGAAAAACCACATGAACATTTTTCCGTAACTGAGACGAAAGGGCGATTGCCCACCACTCCAGGCTTCTTTAGAGTCAATTTCAATACTGTGTGCCATAATTTTTCGAGTGCAATATTAACGATAAAAGTATAAAAACAAAAACAAATAAATCCACAAAGCGGTTAGAAAATGCCAATAAATTACACACAAACTGAATCCCAAATGCGATTCCTGGGTGTATTTTTCTCGTAAACTGTTTATACCCGTAAAAATTAACGCTATAAGGCCCCCGATTACATGGAGTAAATGAACCAGCGCAATCAGGTATAAAAAGGAACCCGAGGCATTGCTACGAGTGCCAATAAAATAAATGCCCATTTGGGTAAGTTGATTCCAAGATTCCAATTGAGAATTAACAAATAAAAGCCCCAAGATAAATGCCGCCCAAATAGAACTTTTTAAAATCACCCTATGCCCTTTTTTTAAGGCTATCTGACCCAATAGCAATGCCAGACTGCTGCATATTACCCAACCCGTGCTTACAAACATGGCCTTGGGTAAATCAAAAACCAACCAGTTTCCATTGTTGGCTCTTACAATGTAGGCACTGGTTAAGCCTGAAAACAGCATTACAATACTTACCATGGCAATGTATAGAAGCGGCTTGGCTGCTTTTCGTTCCGATGCTTTAAGATCGTTTATTCGCGCTTGCTGCTGTTGCCGCTTTAAGCTGTTTGGGTCGATTGTTTCCATGCAATAAATTATAGTCGGGTCATCAGGGCGAGTTGAACCAGAGGTAAATAAATAAGGGTGATAAAAAATAGTTTTTTTGCCTGCGCATCGGTTTTTAATCGGTAAAACGTATACGCCTGCAACAACACAGCTATACCGCATAAAATAACCACCGAAGTGCTCAGTAAACCCACCGCACCAAAGGCAAAGGGTAAAACCGAGAGGGGTAATAAAAAGGCAGAATACAATAATATCTGAAAACAGGAGGCCGTATTTTTACCGCCCCGAGAAGGTAACAAATGAAAGCCGGCCCGAAGGTAGTCGTCGTTATTAAACCAGGCTAAGGACCAAAAATGCGGAAATTGCCAAAAAAATTGAATTAGAAATAAAAGAATGGACAATTGGTAATGAGAAACGCTTGAACTACCAGAAAATCCTCCAATTAGCGTAGGCAAGGCGCCCGGAAATGCTCCAACTAAAACCGATAATGGGCTGTGTAATTTAAGCGGTGTATATACAAATGCGTATAATACCACGGATATCA
>CAWUNH010000018.1:0-11317 GCA_963923435.1 uncultured bacterium | reverse complement strand
TGCATCCTGCTCAAAAGCCCTATGCTGCATGGTTGCGCGTATTTTCAGCGTCTCTAAAACGTCAGGAAAATGGAGGAATTGAAAAAGCCTACGCAACCGATTCAATTGCCAATTACAATACCGTTTTAGTTCCTGCCTATTTATCCAACGCATCGGCCCAGCAATCCTTAAAAATTTTTGAAACCGGTTTTTGGCATCAGCCTCTTCGGTATTCAAAAGTTAAAACGGGTTGGACGGTTAAATACACCCAACGAACCATCCAGTACACCGATGCTGGAATTGCAACAGACGGTTTTTACACCACTTTTTTAAAGGATTCGCTAAAAACCAAAGACTCAATACGTCATGAGTCTTTGCACACCGGACCTTTTTTGCATTATACATCTTCCAATGGCTTACAGAATGCAACCCTACGATATCACATTGAATACGAACATGTTTATTTTGTTCCCGATCGCTACTTATTAAATCAAAGCATAAAAGCCAATTATAACCTCTCAACATTAGACAGTTCCTGGCAAACTCAGGTAAAAGCACAGTATTATGTTAACGGATACAACCAGGGCGATTTTAAATTACAAAACAATCTGTTTAAAAAATTTAAATCCGGTGGCATTGAGTTGGAACTTAATCATATAAAGCGCTGGCCAAACGATCAATTCCGTTGGTATTCTGCAAATCAATTTTTTTGGAATTTTACACAACGCTTTAAACAGGAACAATGGACTCGAATTGTCTGTAAAGCCAAACATCAATCGGGTTGGGAACTGTCCGGCGGAATTTCTCAAATTCTTCAATACACCTTTTTTGGAGCGGATGCACAGCCGTTTCAGGCGCCTTCTGCCATTTGGTTGCATCACTTGCAGCTTATGGGCCATCATGAACTAAACGCTCATTTGGGCTCACAGATTTGTTTGGGCTACCAACAAACCAATGCGCCCAACCAACTTCCACTTGCACCTCTGTATGCTTCGGGAATGATGTACCTGCAAGGTGCGGTTTTTAAAAATAATTTATTAGTACGTTGTGGAATTCAGGGACGTTACATGGCCTCTTTCGAATCTCCTGCGTACATGCCTGCACTTCAAAATTTTTACATTTCAAAAACAGGCTTTAAAAGCAGTTCGCTTCCCTGGATTGATTTATTTTTTAGTGGGCGAATACGACCGGTTAATTTTTTTGTACGAATTGAAAATATATTATTTGGAATTTTACCCTCAAACCAGTCATTAATTGAGGGGTATCCCATACCCGGTCGAGTTTTTAGAATGGGCCTCCAGTGGCCTTTTTGGGATTAACAAGCAACCTGCGGCTTAAAAACACATTTAGGCGTTTTTGGTGCAGTGGTTTAATTGCGTTAATTAAACGGATCAACATCTTCAATATCATGTTGAGACGAGGCAGGATCATCGGCCTGATCCCATTTTTTGGAGGGCACGGTTATGGTTCCACCCCCCCCTAAAAATCCGGTGTTAGGACTTATTGAATTTGGGGTATAGGCGCTTCCGTCATCCAGATCTGCAAATTTAGCATAGGGTCCAATAAACCGTAAATTAACGCGTTCCAGTGCTCCGTGTCGGTTTTTAGCAATTGAAATTTCGGCCCGTCCCTTGGTGGGCTGATTGAGTTCATCGACTTCTAAACCGTAGTATTCGGGGCGATAAATAAACATTACCATATCGGCATCCTGTTCAATGGCTCCCGATTCACGTAAATCACTTAGCTGGGGACGTTTGGTTCCACCCGGTCTGTTTTCAACCTGTCGGCTTAATTGCGATAAAGCAATAATGGGAATTTCCAGTTCTTTGGCCAAACTTTTTAAACCCCTCGAAATCATACTAATTTCCTGTTCCCGGTTACCTCTGCTGTCGGGTCCGCCACTCATGAGCTGGAGGTAGTCAATGATGATTAATTCAACTTTTTGATTTTCCTTTAAACGTCGGGCTTTGGCTCTGAGTTCAAATATGGAAAGGGCGGGCGTATCGTCTATAAACAAGGGTGCAACTTCCAAACGCTTAATACGCTGATGAAGCTGTTCAAATTCATGGTTTTCAAGATTTCCTTTAATAATTTTATCTTGACTTATTTCGGTTTCTGAGGAAATTAAGCGTTTTACCAATTGTAAACTGCTCATTTCAAGACTGAAAATGGCAACCGGTTTTTGAAAATTAACCGCTGCGTTTTTAGCCATGGTTACAACAAAGGCCGTTTTACCCATTCCCGGACGGGCCGCTAAAATAATCAAATCGGATTTTTGCCAGCCTCCGGTAATGCGATCCAGGGCTGTAAAACCGCTTGGAACGCCCAACAGACCATCTTTTTGATGTGCAGCAGCATCAATTTCAGCAAGCGCTTTATTAATAAGCGTACTCATTTTATCGTGTTGCTTTCGTACGTTGGAGTCAACAATTTCAAAAATATGCTTTGTGGTTTCATCCAAAAGTTCAAACACATCCGTGCTGTCCTCGTAGGCTGAGCGAATGGTATTGGTGCCTATCCGAATCAATTCCCGTTGTAAATGTTTTTGAGCTACAATTCGGGCATGAAACTCAATATTGGCCGAAGATGCTACCCGATTGGTCAGCGAGGAAATATAAAAAGCACCACCCACCCGTTCAAGTTCACCGGTTTTTTTAAGTTCTTGGGTAACCGTTAAAATATCCACCGGTTCGGATCGGTTGAACAATTCCCGTATGGCTGTAAAAATTATAGTATTGGCATCTTTATAAAAGGATTCCGGACTTAATAAATCAATGACCGTACTTAGGGCTTCTCGTTCGATAAGCATGGCGCCCAATACGGCCTCTTCCAATTCCACTGCTTGGGGTTGTAATTTGCCGGTTTCGGAACTGCCCGGGAACACGGCATTGCTGGTACGTTTTCGGATATTGCCTATAGGTTTTGTCATAACAATAATGGGACCTGCAAGTTGACTATAATTTAGCGTACAAAAAAGTTAATTCCGTACGCTTTTATGGAAAACCTGTGAATATCCTGTTTTTATGCTCTGAAAAGGCTGGATTTCAGGACCAAATGCTGTTTATAACATTTTTCGCAATTTTGCAGCATGAAAGCCCTTTTGCTGGACTCCAACCACGATGTGTTACATGAAACCCTCGAAGCGGCCGGCATTACCTGCACCAAGGCCTGGAATTGGACCCAACAAGACCTTTTAAAAGCCTTGCCCGAATTTGAAATTATAGTACTTCGCAGCCGTTTAACCTTTAATGAAAATTTGCTCAATACCTGCAAATCGCTTAAAATTATTGCTCGGGTAGGAGCGGGTATGGAAGCCATTGATACCCGTTTTGCCAATTCAAAAGGAATTTACTGTCTTTCGGTACCCGAGGGCAACCGGGATGCGGTTGCCGAACATGCATTGGGAATGCTGCTCATGTTACTCAATAAATTGCATACGGCGCATTCCGAGGTTTGTCAAGGTATATGGAAACGGGCAGAAAACAGGGGTACAGAATTAAACAGTCTCTCGGTGGGTATTGTAGGCTTTGGAAATACAGGTCAGCGCTTTTCCGCATTGCTTAAAGGCTTTGGCTGTAAACAGTATATTGTTGACCCGTATCAAAAACCAAGTCCCAATAGTGGCCTTCAAACATTGAGTATATCGGACCTGACCCAGGTAGCAGATGTTGTTTCTTTGCACATACCCTACAATTCCGAAACCCATTATATAATTAACGATGCGTTTATACACCGCATGAAAAAACCTTTTTATCTGATCAATACTTCCCGCGGTGCGTGTGCCGATACCGGCGCCCTGGTTCGGGGTTTAAAATCCGGTAAAATTCGCGGTTTATGTTTGGATGTAATCGAATACGAGGCCGTTGATTTTAATTCCAACCAATCGATACATTCGGAGCAATACGATTTTTTAAAGCGGGATGCCCGCGTGGTGATGAGTCCGCATATTGCCGGCTGGACGCACGAAAGCAATTACAAGATGAGTCGGGGAATAGCTCTTAAAATTATCGAAGCGCTTAAAAATCCAGCGTAAAAACAGGGCTTGTTACCAAATTGCTCACATGGTTTTTTAAATCGGTCATTTGCAGCTCCATTTTAATGATTTTATAGGCATTGCTGGGCCTAAACTGCGTAAGCGGAATTTGAATTTCGCCACTGATGGCTTTTCCGCGGTAATAACCGTTGGCAGGCTCTTTTAATTTTTTTGATTCTACTCCCGAAACTAAAAATTTTGAAGAATCTGAATTAAATACATAATACCGTAAAATAACATTGGAGGGATCGTTTTCGTTTTCAACAAATAAATCTCCATCGGCGTCGGAAAAGCCGATTATAAAATCACAGGTATCACGGTATTGATTGTTTCGTAAAACTTGCCGAAAGGACAATTCTTTGTATTCCAATCGGGGTGTTACCGAGTATTCCGGTTGTTTGGCACAGGCTAAAATCAAGCCGCCGGCACAAAAATAAAAAAACAGGCGTATACGCTTCATTTGACCTAAATTTACAGCATAATGTACCAGCGACCAAATGGATATGAATCGGGTCTTGAACAATTGTTTAAACAGGGTTCTCAATCTTCATTGGATTTGTTTAACACCTTAGCGTTAACGGCGTTTCGGCATCAGTATGACCACAATCCCGTATACCAAAATTGGTGCAATTTAAGAAAAGTAAATCCAAGCCTGGTGCAAAGCATCGATGCGATTCCTTTTTTACCTATTTCTGTTTATAAAACCCAAACGGTTGCTTGTTTTAAGGTTTGTGAAAATGAGGTGTTTTTAAGCAGTCAAACCACCGGAGAACATCCCTCACGTCATTATATCTACGAATTGGAATGGTACCATCGGCAGGTAAAACGTTGTTTTGAGTTTGCCTTGGGAGATTTAAATCAATTCAACTGGATTGCGCTATTACCGCATTATATGGAACGAACCGGTTCTTCATTAATTTCTATGTGCCGTGAGTTGATGCGGCAATGTGGTCAAAACGGCGATGATTTTTTTATGAAAGCAGACCCGGATTTTAAACACCGCTTTGAGCAATTGCAAAAATCCTCCAAAATCACCTTGGTTTTAGGCGTACGATTTGCATTTATGGAGTGGATCAATGCCTTTGATTTTGGATCTGAGGTAATTTTAATTGAAACCGGAGGAATGAAAAACCGAGGAAAAGACCTTTCTCGTCAGGCGTTTATAAACCTCTTGCAAGATAAAACCCGTGCATCCGCTATATATTCTGAATACGGAATGACCGAACTTTTTAGCCAATGCTATGCTAAAAACAGAGAGCCGTTTAAATGCCCTCCATCCATGCGGGTTTTGGTGCGTTCGGAATCAAATCCCAACCTTCGTTACAGCTCATCAAAAAGCGGTGCCATGGATATTATTGATTTAGCAAATATTGACACCTGTAGTTTTATAGCAACCGAGGATGTTGCCGAATTATATCCGGACGGTACCTTTGAAATTTTAGGCCGGCTAGATCACAGCGGAACACGCGGATGCCATGCCTTATGGACCGAATCGGTTCATACCTAAAAACCCCTGCGTGTTACAATATAGCAGAGGATTTTAGGTGTTTAATTAACTAACACGGTTAATGTTTAACCCGAAACAGGCTGAGCAGGATTTAAAAACTCTTTTAAATCCTGAATGTTTTTGATGGTTTTAGATTTTTTAAAGACCAATTTGGCCTGGGTATTTTTACGGGCATACAGGCTCGACAATTCAGAGGCCGATACTTCTCCAATTTGATTGTTGCTTAAAACGGTTATTAATTGCGCACTGGGATCGTTTTCAAGCTGCAGGGTAAGTGTTTCCTGTATTTTGTATTCTATCATAAACCGTTTGTTTTTACTAATGTAAAAAAGTTTTTCTGGGGCCACGGTTAACTCCGGCCATTCTAGGGTCGCTAACACGGATAAACGTTCCGATTCATTGTTTATACGGTCGCAGTTGTATATGCCAAAATCTGCAACGACCACGGATCTTACAATATCGGCCATTAACCGAACCCGTTCTTCTTGCTGGTGAATCTTTGCCCAAACTTCTGTTTCTTTTTTCTTCCAGTCGTTTGCTGAAAACGCCAATAAATGCCGGATGCTCATGACGGGTTTTATTTTATAAACTGCCACTACCTTTTCTTTTTTATTTACCAATTCGAGGGTAGCAATATCTTTTTCCCATATTTTATAATAGTTGTAATATTTGTCTTGAATGTGTTTGCCACCGGTAATTCGAGGACTAAGCCCTTTGTTTTTTAGTATTTTTTTTCCGCTTACATTTTCCCAAACTACAGCGTTGGATGGATAATCGATTCCCCGTATACAGGCCATGGATTGATAATCTGGATTGTACTGATGCATTGCAATTCCATATCCATTTAATGCTTTGGGTAATTGGCCGCGGTTAGCGTATATTTTACTCCGGTCATCTTTAAAATAGGCATCTATTAGTTCATAGGTATCAAACACAAAATAATTTTTGTCTTCAAAGGGAGCTTTCTTTTTAAGCAAATCGATGGTTTCAAGTAATTTTAATTTTTCCGTGTTGGGCTGTTTACGTTCTTCTTGGGTTTTTATCCAATTGCCCGTTTTTTGATCCAGCAGGTATTGTGCGTACTCAGCATCGTTTTGATACGAGGCCAGTTCAACCCGAATGGGCTTATTCGTTAGAATTTTAATGGGATTGCCTTGTTTGGTTTGACCGGTGATTTTAAACATGCCGGCACTGATAAAGGCCTTGTTCATGTCCTGTTCGCCATAATTCAGACTCATGGGAATACCCGATGCCAAAATTTCTGCCATGTCATGGTACTGCTCAAATTTAATCATGCAGGTATCCTTTAGCGGCTGGCCACTTTCGTCGGTTAAACTGTTAGGTGCTACAATTATTTTACTTCCATTTTGGCAGGTAAGGGTGCCTCCCAATGCCGGATGCAATGAAAACTGCTCTGTGGGAAGGGTTACCGATGAAAAAGGTTTTTTTATAACAATTTCCGTGTCTTGGGTTTCTTTTTTAAAATGTTGGCAAGAAACAGCGAGGATTAAAATCAAGCATACAATTCCTGCCAATTGTATTTTATTTTGGAACGATGGCTTTTTCATGGATATTAGGAGTTAATGGTTATACATGTTTTTATTTGTCAGGATTTTTTAAACGAATTTGTTTATCGCATTGGGCTAGGGATCTCGGTTGTGCATTTTTTTGGTTTTTATTTTGCTGTTTTATTGAAATACGATTTTGCTATTTCGCCGTAGGAAAACTGAGTTCCCGGATAGGACGATCCGTATGGAAATTCTTTATTTTTTCCATGCTGTATAAGGGCGTTAAAATTGTTTTGAAATCCTCGGTTGTAGATACTCGCTAGTGCAAATACCCGGTCCGAGGCGTTCATTTTGCAGAGTTGGGGATATTTAATGAGGCAAACGTCGTAAAACGCATGCAAATAGTAGAGCTGACCCGAGGTTGATTTTAGCCGTTTAATCCGATGGGAGCGAATCAGGGTTTGATGTTTGCTTGGGTAGGTATACAGGCGGGCGTATTTAACCATTAAAGAATCATTTTCTTTTACCGCTGTTTCAATGTATTCAGCAAAGCTGGCTTTCATTTGAAAGTGTCCGATGGAAAAATCTATCCGATCGCTGCCCCATCGTGTATAGCCCTCTTCCATGGCTTTGGTTTCAAGCAAATCTTTCCAGGCGCTGTAACGTAAGAGTTCGGGGTAAACAATGGCAATGCACATCCGTTCAGAATGCCCCAGCGATTGAGCAGATTGTTTGATTGTACGTTGCTGGCTTTTAATAAATTCCTCTGCTGCGATGATTTCATTTGAAAAGTAAGTTTCGTAATGAATCTCGTTTGTATACCCGATGCCAATCAGCAGTCCAAACAGTAAAGGTTTCATATCTTATACAATACCTATTTTTTAAAAGGGTTACATTTTTATACGGTAAACGAACCGGAGTAAATAAAATTAAAACGACTTCTATAAAACATAGCATTCTTCACCGGTCCAGTCGCTTACTTTTATATTTTAAGATGCTTGAGTATCCGCCCTTACCCCTAAATTCACAATCCAGGCAATTCCGGCCGCTGTGCCCTACTGCAATAAGTGCCGGATTTCCGTCCCCTGCACTTGATTTTATAGACCTTCGAATTGATTTGAACGAGGCCTTAATCCGCCATCCTTCTGCCACTTACTACGGTCGGGTTAAAGGAGAATCTATGCGCGATGCAGGAATAGGCGATGAGGATTTGATTATTATAGACCGCGCCTTAGCTCCGGTTAGTGGAAAAATTGCCGTTTGTTATTTGGATGGAGAGTTTACATTAAAACGTCTGTTTGAAGATACCGAAGGTTTATGGTTGTTGCCTGCCAATACAAAATACCGTCCCATTAAACTAGAAGAAGGCCGAGAGCTGATGGTATGGGGCATTGTAACATATGTAATTAAAGCCTGCTAATGTTTGCACTCATCGATTGTAATAATTTTTATGCTTCCTGCGAACGTGTATTTAGGCCCGATCTTAATCATCGTCCGGTAGTGGTTTTATCCAATAACGACGGTTGTGTGATAGCCCGTAGCGCTGAAGCAAAAGTGCTGGGAATCCCTATGGGAGCGCCGGCTTTTCAGTATGCAGACCTGTTTCAAAAACACAGGGTTGCGGTTTGTTCTTCCAATTTTGCTTTATACGGCGACATGAGCCAGCGGGTTATGAGCCTGTTATCGGTATACACACCCGACATGGAGATTTACAGTATAGACGAAGCTTTTATGCGGTTGCAATGCCTTGCCTCAGACACGTTTTTGGAACAGGGTAAGGCCATGCGTTTAAAGGTTTTGCAGCAAACCGGTATTCCCATTAGCGTAGGGATAGCGCCGACCAAAACACTGGCTAAAGCCGCGAATAAAATTGCTAAAAAATTTCCTCGTCAAACCCAACAGGTAATGCTTTTAGATACGTCTGAAAAGATTCAAAAAGCCCTAAAGTTACTTCCCCTTGGTGAGGTCTGGGGGATTGGACACCGTCATGAGCAACGTTTGAAAGCAATGGGTTTGCATACTGCTGAAGATTTTGTGAACCTGCCTGAAACCTGGATTAAAAAAAACATGTCTGTTTTGGGGCTTCGTTTACGCCTGGAACTTATGGGGAATTCGGTTTTGGATTTGGAGCAGGTTCAGCCTAAACAAACCATTGCAACCACCCGCTCTTTTGACCGCGACTACACCGATTATCAGCAGGTTTCAGAACGCTTAAGCACATTTGCTTTTGCCGCAACAGAAAAATTAAGAGCCCAGCATTCAACGTGCCGCACTTTATGTGTGTTTGTTCATACCAACGTTCACCGTTCCGGTCCTCGGTATTTTCGTAATATTATTATTCCTTTACCTTATCCCACCTCTTCTGCCATGGAGGTGGCCCGCTTTGCAAAAGAAGGTTTGTATAAAATTTTTAAGCCCGGATATCATTATAAAAAAGCAGGACTCATTTTAATGGATCTTCAGCCCGATACGGCTCGGCAACAAACATTATTTGAGACCTCAAACCTGCGGCATGAAACTCTTTTTAAAACGGTGGACCGCATGAATCGTCGTATGGGACAACACCGGATACGTCTTGCTTCGCAGGCTCCCGGCCGTGTTTGGAAAATGCGTCAGGAACGACGTTCGCCCTGTTACACCACTAAACTTTCGGATATTATAAAGGTCTATGCCCGTTAAACATTCAACAACTACAGCACAGACTACCTATGTAAATTCCTAGGTTAAGGCATCTACGGCAAAACCTTCTAAAAAGGAGTGGGCATTGTTTACCGAAGCTCCGTTAAGCCACAGGGCTTCCTGGTTTTTGTCAAGAATCAGCGGCATTCGAAGGGTTTGAGAATGCAAATCCCGCATAATGCCCTGGGCTTCTTGAGTAATAAGAGTGTATGTGTTTACAGAACATCCCGTTTGAGGATTGGTCCAAGAGTTCCATAAACCGCCCAACGAAAAGACATCCTGATTTTTAAATTGAATTCGGTAGGCTTGTTTTTTTTTGCCTTTGGGATCGAGCCATTTCCATTCGTAAAAAGCATCAATTAATACCAAACAGCGTTGATGAAGAACATTTTTAAAAGAGGGTTTTTCCGATAAGGTTTCAAAACGCGCATTGAGGGTGTACTTTTGAATGTTCGAATCCTTTGCCCAAGAAGGAATTAAGCCCCACTGAAAACACTCAATTGTATGGGGTTGTGCATTGCAAATAACCGGGGTTTGCGGAAAGGCAAACCCACGAAACAAACCCGGTTGAAAGGTTTCGGATTTATAAAATGGAATTTGATACCGATGTTCCAGTTGGAGTGCAGAACGCGTTTGCTGGGTAGTAAAACACATAAGGGAATGTGAACGTTGTTTAAAAATTAGTACACTACATGCCAATTAAACACACCATTACCCAACGCTCGGGAATGCCTTCAAAATAATAAGCCCGGTCGCCATATGCATCTTTGTACCGAAGGGTTTGTCCGTCTAAATAATACAAACGTTCGCCATACGCATCTTTGCTTCGAAGGGTTGTTCCGTCAAAAAAATAAACCCGGTCGCCGTAGGCATCTTTGTAACGTACGGTATTTCCATCTATGTAATACAAGCGCTCCCCGTAGGCATCTTTGCTTCGGATGTATGCTCCGTCTTTAAAAAACAAGCGCTCCCCGTAGGCGTCTTTATGCCGAAGGGTTGTTCCGTCAACATATGCTATGCGCTCGCCATACGCATCTTTGCTTCGAACGGTTTGGCTAAAGGTTGTGCCGGTTAAAAAAATACTGCAAATTAAAATAAACCAGGATATTAAAATCCCGGCCGTTTTATTTTTTAATACGCTCGACATAATCGCCCGTCCGGGTATCAATTTTAACCCAGTCGCCCTCGTTTACAAATAAGGGCACCCGAATTTCGGTTCCGGTGTCAATTTTGGCAGGTTTAAGTGTATTGGTTGCCGTATCGCCTTTAAGGCCCGGTTCGGTATAGGTGATTTGGGCTTCGATAAAAGTGGGGGCTTCGGCTAATATGGGATTTTCACCTTCCTCAAAACTTACTTTAACTTCCATGCCTTCTTTTAAAAACCGACCGCTTTCTCCAAACATAATCATGGGAATATGCGTTTGTTCAAAGGTGTCGTTGTCCATTACCACGGCAAATTCGCCTTCGGGATAAATGTATTGCATCAGCTTATATTCTACCCGAACAATTTCTACACTTTCACCGCTTCTGAATCGGTTTTCGGTTTGCTTGCCCGACTTTAAATTGCGCATTTTAGCCTGGTAAAAGGCACGTAAATTACCCGGGGTGCGG
>CAWUNH010000017.1:0-11357 GCA_963923435.1 uncultured bacterium | reverse complement strand
CTCCAGCCAGTCTGCAATTCGATCCAGGGGTGTATTAAGGGCTGTATCTACATGCTTGGCGCTGAACTCGGAGGGTCGTCTCACATCTAAAACGGTTTCATTGGATTTTAACTGTTCCTGCATGCGCTGGGCAGAAATTCGATTAACGGAATCTACCTCAAATCCTTTTAATTTCCATGCTTCCAAACCGCCCTGCAAATAACCCAAAACCCGATCAAATCCAACCCGGCTTAAACGGGTAATAACTTCCAATTCGGTACCAGCCTGACACACCAAAAGCAGGGCCTGTTTTACATTGCCCACCAAAGCGCCTACCCAGGGAGCAAAATCTCCGGACAAGCCAATATTGAGTGCGCCCGGAATATGAGCCACTGCAAATTCTGCCGGCGTTCGGGTATCTAAAATTACAACCGCGCCGCTTTGAGCCTGGGATTTAAATTCTTGAGGATCTAAGGGACGGCGTGCTTCGTTTAATATTTGTTCGAGGGGTTTATACCCCAATTTATTCATTGCCACATTTTGTGGAAAATAGGCGGGCGGAGCGGTTAAACCCTCTAATACAGCTTTAATAAAACTTTCTTTATCGGGCTGATTTAATGCATAATTAATTTGTTTTTGATGGCCCAGCGTGTCCTGCGTTTCCTTCATCATGTTTTTTCCGCAGGCACTGCCGGCACCGTGGGCCGGATATACCATGAGTTGGTCCGACAAGGGTAAAATTTTAGTTTGTAAAGAATCGTAAAGCAAGCCGGCTAAGGCCTCTTGCGAAAGATGCGCAGCTTTTTGGGCTAAATCCGGCCGACCAACATCTCCCAAAAACAAGGTGTCGCCGCTAAACAGGGCCACCTGATTTCCCTGTGGATCCAAGAGCAAAAAACAGGAACTTTCCATGGTATGTCCCGGAGTGTGAAGAACCTTAATTTGACATTGGCCTATTTTAAATACTTCTCCATCCTTTGCAATATGTGCTTTAAATCCCGGTTCGGCCGTAGGACCAAAAACAATGGGTGCTCCTGTTTTTGCCGACAAATCCATATGCCCCGATACAAAATCTGCATGAAAATGGGTTTCAAAAATATATTTTATTTTTACCCCGTCTTCCTCTGCTCTGCTTAAGTAGGGCTGAATTTCGCGCAAGGGATCAATAATGGCCGCCTCACCCGAATCCTGAATGTAATAGGCTCCCTGGGCTAAACAACCGGTATAAATTTGTTCAATTTTCATGTTACAAAGTACGTTATTTTAAACCGATTGGGATGTGACACAAATCACTTGTTTTTTTTAAATTTGTTAAATATGCAACGAAACATTTTATTTTGGACTTTAAGCATCTTATTCATACTTGGATTTGGTTTAATGAGGGCACAACAAAACCAAGCCTTCACCCTCATATTAAAAAGTCCGGGCTGTGAGGTTAAAGAGTACTTTAATACCCAAACCGATTACAGTTTTGATGTATTTAAAGGTTCCACTGCATCTATTTTAAATGGGTTAAAAAATCAAAAGGGTATTAGCCGTGCCGAGCTAACCTACACGGCCGGAGACTATCAGGGCTTTGTGGTTCATTTTAATAAAGCACCCGGATTCGAAGGATTTAAAACAGCTATGAAAAAAGCCGGTGTTTTGTACATTCACCGCATGCACTTACCGGTTGAAAGCACCGAATAATTTCAACCAATCCATGTTAAACCTGCGTAGTCAATTGGAGCAGACGCTTGCTCATGTTATTTACAAGCTTTGGCAAATTGAATGCAAACCCATTCTTCAAAACACCCGGCCTGAATTTATTGGAGAATTTACCTGGGTTGCTTTTCCTTTGGCTAAACAGATAAAATTGGCTCCAGAGCTAATTTGTAATCAGGTGGGTGCTGCTGCCATGGAATCTTCAAGTTTAATAGAGCGTTTTGAAGTAGTTAAAGGATTTTTAAATTTTAAACTTAAATCCAGTGCCTGGATCCAGTTTTTTACCGCTTTTAAATCTTTGGGGAGTCCTGTATACAAGCCCGCGCAATCGAGCGGCCAGCATCTCATGGTAGAGTATTCTTCGCCCAATACCAACAAACCGCTGCATTTGGGGCATATCCGAAACAATGTTCTGGGGTATGCCGTTTCTGAACTCATGATGGCCCGCGGTCATAAAGTTACCCGGGTTAATTTAGTGAACGATCGTGGAATTCATATTTGTAAAAGCATGGTTGCTTGGATGCATTTTGGCAAGGGTGAAACTCCCGAATCAACCGGATTAAAAGGCGATCATTTGGTCGGTAAATACTATGTACGCTTTGATAAAGAATACCGCCGGCAGGTACAAAATCTGATTGAATCCGGGATTGAAACAGCCAAAGCTGAACAAGAAGCTCCGCTGATGCTGGAATGCCAGGAATTGCTTCGCAAATGGGAACTGCAGGATCCCGAAACCCGAAATCTATGGAGTACCATGAACGGATGGGTATACAAGGGGTTTGAAACCACGTACGGCCATTTGGGTATACAATTTGACCATACCTATTATGAAAGTGAAACCTATACGCTTGGAAAAACTATTATAGAAGAAGGTCTTAAAAAAGGAGTATTTTATAAAAAAGAAAATGGCAGCGTGGCCATTGATTTAAGTAATGAGGGTCTGGATGAAAAAATTGTATTACGTGCCGACGGAACCAGCGTATACATAACCCAGGATATTGGAACGGCCATTGAACGTTTTGTATTATACCCGGATTTATCGCGGCTGATATATACCGTGGGAAACGAACAGGATTATCACTTTAAGGTTTTGTTTAAAATTTTAGCGCGCCTTGGTTATTCCTGGGCAAACCAATGCAAACATTTAAGTTATGGCATGGTTGAATTGCCTGAAGGTAAAATGAAAAGCCGGGAAGGCAATGTAGTGGATGCCGATGATTTAATTGCTGAAATGATTCAAACGGCTCAAATAACTACCGATAGCCTGGGAAAAACCGAACAGTTTTCAAAGGCCGAGGCGGAGGCATTGTACCACATGCTGGGTATGGGCGCCCTTAAATACTATATTTTAAAAGTAGATGCCGGTAAAACCATGCTTTTTGATCCTCGGGAAAGCATTGATTTTAATGGTCATACAGGCCCCTTTATACAATATACCCATGCCCGAATTCAATCGCTCCTAAAAAAAACAGCTGGGCCTGCGGAAGATTTGAATACAAACCTGACTTTAGAGCCTTCCGAACTGGAACTCATGCGTTGGTTTCATGATTTGGAAACGGTGCTTCAGGAGTCGGAACAGGAATTAAATCCTGCAAAATTAGCACAGTTTGCTTATGATTTAACAAAATGCTTTAACCGATTTTATCAGGAATGCCCTGTACTTCGTGAGGAAAATAAGTCCGTACAAGATTTAAGAATTGCCTTGTCGGCTCAAACAGCCTTAATTTTACGGGAATTGATGCAGATTTTGGGCATCGAAATGCCCCATCGCATGTAAACACTTATCTTTATCTCATGAATGTTATTTGGGCAGATGTATTCATACGGTACAGTTTGAGTATTTTATTTTTCTTTCAGGCTGTTGACAAATTGTTTGTTTTGGGTCCACGCGAAGTGATTCGCACCTTTTCTAGAGACCATCAAAAACATCGCCTGCCGGATTGGATTATTGTTGGCATTACCTATACCAACTCAATAGTTGAACTTGTATTTCCCCTGCTTTTAATTTTGGGATGGCACACTCAGCTTGCTGCCCTTGTATTGGGTTTTAATTTACTAACGGTTGTATTTTTCTTTTCTTGGATGAATCCCCTATGGGATATGAAGCATGTTTTTCCAAGGCTGCTGTTGTTAATTCTGTTTTTTTGTTTACCCGAGTCTGTAAATTTATTCAGACTGGATAATTTCTTGCACTAATTGCTTGCTATGTTTTGTAGCTTTCATTTGCAGCATTCTGTTAGATTTGCAGTATGGAATCTGAAGTAACCGAAGGTACTGGCGAACAGGATTTTGAACGGGCACTGAGGCCGCTAGCATTTAATGATTTCAGCGGACAGGATCATGTGGTGGACAACCTTCGCATTTTTGTGGCTGCCGCCAAACAACGTCAAGAAGCCCTGGATCATGTTTTATTGCATGGACCTCCGGGATTGGGTAAAACAACACTGGCCCATATTGTAAGCCACGACTTAGGTGTTCATTTAAAAGTAACCAGTGGTCCTGTATTAGACAAACCGGGTGACCTGGCCGGTTTATTAACCAATTTAGAACCCTTTGACGTTTTATTTATCGATGAAATTCACCGTCTTAGCCCCGTTGTAGAAGAGTATTTGTACTCGGCCATGGAAGATTATAAAATTGATATTATGATTGACTCGGGTCCCAATGCCCGAACTGTACAAATTAAACTTAATCCGTTTACCCTCATTGGTGCAACCACCCGCAGCGGACTGTTAACATCGCCCCTCCGAGCACGATTTGGCATTACCAGCCGATTGCAGTATTACTCATCTAAAACCCTCACCTCCATTGTTGAGCGAAGCGCCGCAATTTTGCAAATTCCGGTTGAGGAAGAAGCCGCTTTTGAAATTGCACGCCGCAGCCGAGGAACTCCCCGAATTGCAAATGCCCTGCTTCGGCGGGTACGTGATTTTGCACAAATTAAAGGCCGTGGAATTATTGATATGCCAATTTCCATTATGGCTTTGAAAGCACTTAATGTTGATGAATATGGTTTAGACGACATGGACCTTCGTTTTTTACGTTGTATTATTGAGAAATTTAAAGGTGGTCCGGTGGGTATAAACACCATTGGTACTGCCGTAGGGGAAGAATCCGGAACACTTGAAGAAGTTTACGAGCCTTTTTTAGTACAAGAGGGCTTTATTGTAAGAACTCCAAGAGGCCGAGAGGCCACAGAAAAAGCCTACCAACATTTGGGTATTGAAAAAAACAAGGGTCTGGGAGGCTTGTTTTTTAATTCATAAAACTGCACTTTATGTTTCACTGGATATTACGAAACATACCCCGGCCAATTCTCATTCGGTTGAGTTTATGGTTTTCAAAAATAGCCCCCCTTCTTTATTATGGCAATCGGTTTGAAGATCCAATTTCCGGAAAAACCTACCGACGTTTTTTACCCTATGGATATGCCGGCCGAGCAAAGCGTAACCAAGCGTTGTGTCCGGGTAGTTTATCACTGGAACGACACCGACTGCTGTGGTTGTTTTTAAAAATGCATACCCCTTTTTTTAAAGATCCTTTAAGTGTTTTACATCTGGCACCCGAACAATGTTTTTACAAGCGATTTAAATCCATGAGCCATTTAACTTATACCACTGCAGACTACAACAGTCCCATTGCCGATATTCATTTTGATTTACACCATTCGCCCCTTCCGGATCAATCGTTTGATGTAATATTATGCAATCATGTTTTGGAACATGTTCGCGATGATTTGCAATGCATGCGGGAATTATTTAGAATGCTTAAGCCCGGTGGCTGGGGAATTTTTCAGGTCCCTTTGGATACCAGCCGGCAAAATACCCTCGAAGATCCTTCCATTACCAGTCCGGAGGACCGAACCCGTTATTACTGGCAAAAAGACCATGTGCGATTGTACGGCCTGGATTATCCAAAACGGCTGGAATCGGTTGGTTTTATAGTAAGCGAACATTCCATAACCGATGAGCTTTCGGAAGCGCTGGTTGAACGTTACCGGTTGCCCAAAGGTGAACGGATTTATTTTTGCCGTCGCCCCCACTAGCATGTCCCGACTGGAACGCATGCTGGCCTGCATCGATGAAACGTTTCAAACGCGTTTAGATCCGGGACAAATTCAAGTTAACGCTGCCGAACGCCGAGTGTTAACCAGGCTTCATCCCCTCTGTTTAAATGCCTATGAAGACGCACAAGGCCCCCTCATTTGGGCATTGATGTTTCCAACCACAACTTTACTGGCAGATCGATTTATTGAAAATAAAATTCAAGAACGCGAATTACTGCTTATTAATACTTCGAAAAAAAATTATACCACCTTGTATTTGTGTTCCATTACCGCATTACCGGAAATTCGACATCGCAATAAAAGTTTTGAATTGTGTGAAAAAAGTGTTTCTGCGTTACTTCAGGATTATAAGATTGATTCTCTGCTGGTTTGGCCCTTGAGTGAGTCTGGTTTAAAACTGGCCCAACGACTTTCGCAAACCTTTGGGTTGCCTTTAAAAATAAAAAACGGACGCTGATTGCATCCCAATTTTTTTGTCGGTAGTATTATTACGTAAAAACAAAATTTTTATGTTTTCATCTATTCTAAAAAAGTCCTTTAGGCAGACTCCAAAGGGTAACCCTTTATGGTTAACGTCCAAAATGTGTACATTCGGTATATGAAAATAACTTGTGTTTTATCTATTTTACTTGTATTCTGTAATTTCTTGGGTATTGGACAAAACTACTTGCCCATCCCCAGCACGCATTATAATTTTGATGCAGTTGCCGAAACTACCCCGGCTCTGGGAACAACCAGCGGTGCAATTGATGGAAGTGATTTTGTTATGTTTAGTCAAAATTATGCTTCCCTGTTTTCTATGAATTTGGGTTTACCCAATAACGGATTGATTAGCAACCCTTCCCGTACCTTTCAATTACAAGCATACAATCAAAACAACATGTTGTACTTGACTGCTGGCCAATCGGATTCCATTCTTTTAATAAATCCTGCCTCGTACAATGCCATTAGTGTATTAGGATTTGCTACCGAAGGCAATGCGACCATGAACGTTATCGTGCGTTTTACAGATAATACCACTCAAACTTTTAACGCAGTATCGGTTTTGGATTGGTTTTCCGGAAGCGGTTCTGTTTTTGGTTTGTTTGGCAGAGCCGGACGCACCAGCGGTACCATTGTAAATCCGCCCAACGGTCCGCATTTATATCCGCATAGTTTTATTTTAAATTGTGCCAATCGTACCAAACTCCTTAAATCGGTAATTTTTCAAAACACGGGCGCAAATCCAAGATTATGCCTGATGGCTATTTCCGGAAATTCAGGACCTTTTTCAACCCTTGCACAAAGCAGCCCGGTGACCTGTACGGGAGGCACCAATGGATCTGCAACGCTCACTCCAAGCGGCGGAATTTCTCCGTATACCTATACTTGGTCTACCCTTCCGGTTCAAAATAGCAGCGTGGCGGTAAATTTAACCCAAGGGGTGTATACCTATACCGTAACTGAAAGCGGAGGCTGCAGCAATACCGGCAGTATTGCTATAACCCAAAGCAACAGCCCCATTGCTCCACTCTTTGTTTCCTCAAACGGTACAACTGTATGCTCCGGAAATACGCTGGCACTGGCTGCCTCTGGAGCTAATTCGTATACCTGGAGCACTGGCAGTAATGCTCAACTAATTATTGTTTCTCCAACGGCCTCCGCCGTGTATACGGTCTGTGGGCCCAATCTTAACAATTGCATTGCCAGCGGTTCTATTTACATTCAAGTTTTAATGCCACCCCAAATTAGTTTAGCTAATTTATTATCCGGGCATTGCACTAACAGTCCCGGATACACCCTTAGTATGCTCCCCGGTCCGGGTATATTAACCGGTCCTGCCATTCAAAATTTTTCGGTATTTCAGCCCAGCTTAATGCCACCCGGAACAACTTCGGTAGGATTCAGTTATACCGCCAGTAACGGCTGCAGTGCTTTTATAACGTATACCACACAAATTTTTAGTTTGCCTCAGGTGAGCGTTGCCCTTTCTCCAAGTATCTTTTGCACGAGTGGTTCGAGTGTGAATTTAAGTCCCTATGGCTTTCCGTCCGGTGGAAACTTTAGCGGCAACGGAATAATGGCAGGAATATTTTCACCCTCCTTAGCTGGAATTGGAACCCATGTTTTTAGCTACAGCTACTCGGATGCCAATGGCTGTGTAAACAGTTCCACCACCGCCGTTCAGGTGCAATCCTTGGCAAGTCCTTCGATGAGCATTAACAAAACCTTTTACTGCATGAATGCTCCTACGGTTACACTGGTTGGATTGCCGGCCGGAGGGCAATTTGCAGGACCCGGCCTTCAGCCGGGAGGCGTGTTTAATCCGTTTTTAGCAGGCGCAGGTACGCATACCATGGTTTATACCCTTGTTTCAGGTCCCTGTCAATCTTCCATTTCAAAAACAGTTACGGTTAGCACCTGCGCCGATATGACGGAGCTTTCTGCACTTATAAAACACTGGTATTACAATTTTGCTGCATCAACCCTGGAATATGAATCGGAAACTCAAGCTGAAATAGAACTCTATACATTGGAGGGTAAATTATTACTAAAAACATCCATTGAGCCCGGCAAAGGAAATTTTGCATTGCCACAGCTTTCGAGGGCCTGTTTTATGTTAAATTATTCGGATTTAAACCATACAGGTACCTTTCAGTGGTGTCAGGATTAATCCACTGGATTATTTACGGTTTTTTTTACGGAATTTGCGCATATTTTCTCAGTTTAAAAAGTCTGTCCATTGGCCCTTTCGAAAGCTCAATCGGACCCTGGTTAACTGGTTTGCTTTGTGGTTTGTATTATTTTTGGGCAAATGCACGCCATTGTTTTAGCATTTCTATTAAAAATAAAATAGAATTTCTGGCCGTATTGGTTTCCTTTGTATTACTTGGAATTGGTTTTATAAATACCCCTGAGGTTTCAAAATGGGGATTGTTTTTTTTAGGCAATCTAATGGCCTTTCTTTATTTTTTTGATAAAACCAGTACACTCATTCGTGGAAACATACTGTTAAAACCCATTTGGATTACCAGTGTTTGGATTTTATTTTGCGTTATACTACCGGTGTACTCGAGTTTAAACTCGTTTGAGGCATTAACAAAAGAACATTTGTTTTTTATTTGCGCGCAGATTTTTTTATTATTTGCAGGATGTATTTTAAGAGATTGGTACGATTTAAAGGCTGAAAAAATGAAAATGGATACCACACAACAAAATCATATGGCAGATGCGAATCGTTTCTTTTTTGGAAGGATTGTTCCACTCATAGGATTATGGTTGGCTATGACGCTAGCCTTTTTAAATTATTCTCATACCCTTGAATTGATATTATTAACATTGGTATGGGCTTTCGTTCATCGGCCCAAACAATTGACCCGATTAATTCCCATGAATTATCTGTTGTGCGATGCCTTGTTTTTATTTCAATTGTTACTATAATGGATACGATTGTATATTTTGTAAATTTGAATAAGAACTTTATAACATGAAAAAATGGAACGTATGGGTGTTGCTTTTATGGGCAAGCATCTTTCATGCCCAAAATTTTGGAACTTTGCCCAAAACATTAACCCTTTCTAGGACCCAATTAGACCGTTTTATTTCGGCTAAACCCGGAACAGTAGTAAGCGATTCTGCTTCTGAACCCTTTGGCCGATGTACTGTTTTAAAACACATTCAAACCGGAGATCTTCAATACATTCAAATACAGCTCTCTGGTTTTTATAATTATTACCTGATCATTCAGATAAATGGAAATTATTCGCAGTTGTATTCAATACAAACCCAATCCGAGCCCAAAAGCGGTCAGGGTTCCAATCCCTGTTATAAAGGGGAATTAATACAAAACCAATTGATTTTTACCTTAACGGAAACAGATGCCGTATACTCTGAATAATTATGCAAAATAAAATTTACACCCTGTTACTTATTGGATGCTCCATCATTGGCTTTGCACAGAGTCCTGTTTTAAACAGTAAGCCACAAATTACAGACAAAGTATTGTATTTGGATTTTGACGGTCAGGTTGTCAGCGGAACCGCTTGGAACTCGGGAAATACCATCAATGCGGCCCCTTCCACAATTTCTAATGCCAATAAAATTATTATTTGGAAACGAATGAGTGAAGATTATTTTCCTTTTGATGTAAACATTACAACCGATTCGGTTCGATTTAACAATGCACTTCCCAACCGGCGTATGCGAATTGTGTTTACACCAACCAGTGCTTGGTTTGGGTCGGCAGGCGGTGTTGCCTATGTTGGAAGTTTTGCCTGGGGCGGTACACCCGGAACGCCCTGCTGGGTTTTTGAAAATCAATTGGGATACAATTCTAAAAATATGGCTGAGGCTGCATCGCACGAAGCCGGTCATACCTTAAGTTTACGACACCAAAGTACCTACGACGTAAATTGTAATAAAACCAATGAATACCATCCCGGTTTAGGAAACGGTGTAACCTCATGGGCTCCTATTATGGGTGTTGGATATTCAAAAAATGTAACCATATGGCACAATGGTAAAAGTGCTACTTCGTGCACTTTAACTCAGCTGGATCATTCCAATGGAAGTGTTGGTATTACCGGCAGCAGTTTTTTAAATTTTGAAAATGACGATGTCGGTAACACGCTTGCAAATGCTAAATGGCTCAATTTAACCACATTAAATACCCTTGATTCCGGATTAATCAGCACACCTGCCGATATCGATGTATACCGATTTAACCTTTGCGGACCTCGTTACCTCTCTTTAAACATTAAACCCTGGGCTTTGGATACAACCGCCAATGGATACAACGGTGCTAATTTAGATGTAACGGTTAAGCTATACAATGCCAGCAACAACAGCTTAATTGCTGCCGATTCTTCGCTAAATAAGCTTAATGCCCTCTGCGGAATAAATTTAAATGCCGGTTCTTATTATTTTACCGTTGACGGCGTAGGCTCTAATAATTATACCGATTACGGAAGCATTGGACGGTATTACATGAACATTAAAGCAACCAATCCGCCGCCGGTTTCCGCTCAAATAATTTCCAATGCTTCCTATTGTTTGGGACAAAATGCGGTACTTTCGGCCTCTGCTGTTGGAACACCAACGGCCTGGTTATGGACTTTATCTGCACCCGTTAACCAATCGTTTACAAGTGCAAATCCCAGCTTTGTATGCAACTCTGCCGGTATATTTACCGTTACCCTTTTAGTAAACGGTTCCGGAACCAATTGTCCTGTGACCCGAACTTTAGCTATTAGTCCACTGCCAACTTTGTCGCTTTCGGGAACCCAAAATTTACTTTGCAGTCCCTCCACAAGAACGCTTTTTGCATCGGGTGCCTCTACCTATTCCTGGTTGCCCGGAAATGCCACGGGAAGTTTTATTATTGTATCCCCGTCGGTTAGTACTCAATACACCTTGTCCGGAGCCATTGGCAGTTGCAGCCAATCCATCGTTCAAACCCTGAGTGTAAGCCCTTCCTACACGCCCTGGATATCCGCTTCATCCAACAGTTTATGCAGTGGCAGCCAAGTTACCCTTACCGCTGGCGGGGCTCAATCCTACACATTTTATCCCGGTGGGCTTACTGTCAATCCGGCGGTGGTATCTCCAACGTTTAACACCAATTACACCC
>CAWUNH010000016.1:0-11473 GCA_963923435.1 uncultured bacterium | reverse complement strand
TGCTAAAAACACAAACCTTCATTTATTTTACAAAGGAAACACATCCAAAGCCTTTGCAATGGAGACCTGGTTTTTAAATGAACATAAAAAACAATTTGACCGTAAGCGGTTTAAAAAAACAAATCAGCTGAGCATTTCCGATTACTACCTAAGTCAAAATTATTTGTTTGCAAAACAAAACTTAAGCGCCAAAGATTTTAAACTCTTTGAAAAAAAATATCACCGCACTGCTCAAGCCTGCATGTTTCCGGATTATATCATTTATTTAACCTGCTCTGCTTCAAAATCCCAACAACGAATTCAACAGCGAAATCAAAAAAGCGATGGAAATATCCGTAAAGCCTATTTAAATAAAATGTCATTAGCCTGGAAAGTTCACATGGCTAAGATTGGGAAAGAACCTGGAGTATGTTGCATTAATACCGAAGGCCTTAACATAAAATCCACTGAACAAACGGTTAATAAAATTTTGGAGTTAATAGAACGAGATTTAAATTATTCATTTCGGCCCGAAGCCAAAAGATAAAGTGCGGCCATACGAACGGCTACTCCGTTTTCGACCTGTTGCAAAATTATAGAATGTGGACCGTCCGCGACTTCTGAGGTAATTTCCACACCCCGATTAATTGGGCCGGGATGCATTATACAGAGTTCTTTATTAATTTTTTGCAGGCGTTTGGAATCTAAACCGTAAAACATTTGGTACTCGCGAAGCGAGGGTATGTAATGGCTGTTTTGCCGTTCGGATTGAATGCGTAACATGTTAACTACATCGCACCAAAGCAAAGCCTCGTTAAAGTCTAAAAAAACGTTTACTCCCATTGACTCGATATGGCGCGGTATTAAATTTAAAGGGCCACAAACGGCTACCTCGGCCCCTAATTTTTGCAAACAAAAAATATTGGACAAGGCCACTCTGGAATGCAAAATATCTCCTACAATTACTATTTTTTTACCCTGTACGGTGCCAAATTTTTCTTGTATGGAAAAGGCGTCCAGTAAGGCTTGGGTAGGGTGTTCGTGGGCACCATCACCAGCGTTTACAACAATGGATTGAACGTTACGGGATACAAAATCGGCTGCACCAGCACTGGAATGCCGCATAACAATCATATCCACTTTCATGGCTAAAATATTATTTACCGTATCAATCAGCGTTTCCCCTTTTTTAACCGAAGATCCGGAGGCTGAAAAGTTTAAAATATCAGCCCCCAAACGTTTTTCTGCCAGTTCAAAAGATAATTTGGTTCGGGTTGAATTTTCAAAAAACAAATTGGCAATGGTAAAATCCCTTAAACTGGGAACTTTTTTAATGGGTCGGTTAAGTACTTCTTTAAATTGACGGGCTGTTTGTAAGATCAGGTGAATGTCTTCCGGGTTTAGTGATTTAATTCCCAAAAGATGTGATACGCTGAGTTTTGACATTTTTTGAACCTCGGTTCAAAAAACAAATATACGAAATATTATTTAGTTAGAGAGCAATGTAATGCCATCGCTTCCATCCGTTTCTTGCCATTCAACTTTTACTTTTTGAGATTCGATGGAATCAATTGTAATTCCTGTATACTTGGCTTGAATGGGAACATGACGGGCTAAACGGCGATCGACGATTACCAATAATTCAACATCCCGGGGTCTTCCAAAATCCATTAAAGCGTCGAGCCCGGCCCGGATGGTGCGACCTGTATAAAGCACATCGTCAATTAAAACCACATTTTTATCTTCAATTTGAAAATTTATAAGAGTTCGGTTGGGACTGAGATTTTTTTTTCTAAAATCATCCCTGTAAAATGTAACATCCAGTTCACCGAGCAACAGTTTTGAATTAGGAATTAAAAGTTGTAATTCTTGATGCAAACGACGGGCCGCAAATATTCCCCGCGGTTGCAATCCGATTAATACAGTATTTGAAAAATCGTCGTGCACTTCTATTAATTGATGCGCCAACCGTTTAATGGTTAATGCAAAAGCAGAGGATTGAATTAAAATGCGTGATGTCACTGCTCTAATTTACAATAAAAAAAGCTTGTTTAACCGGAGGGCTATTTTTGAAAACAAATTACTCTAATTGCTGCAAGGGCATCATTAAAATAATACAAATAAAGCGCAATAGGGAAATTAACGCTTGGATTTAAATTTTTGTATGGCATTGCGCGTAAAGGAGCTGGTAACCAAATGACCGCTGATTTTAGCGCGTTTTAACAACAATTCGTTCCAATGTTCCGTGCCCTCCCAAAAAACAGATTTTAATGCTTTCATGGCTTCGGGATGACTCTGTGCCAGATTTTTAGCAAGCGATGTTACCGCCTGATCCAATTCGGAAACCGTGGGGAAAATACCTTGGTACATTCCTTTTTGCAGGGCCCATTCAGCCGATTGCCATTCACTGGCATGAATGGCCAATTGACTAAAAGCCGCAAGTCCAATTTTACGTTCAACGGCTGGTCCTACCACAAAAGGGCCAATTCCAACAGCCAGTTCGCTAAGTTTAACCGAAGCTGTTGTTCGCGCCAGGGTATAATCGGCTGCGCAGGCGATACCAACTCCACCTCCAACGGCTTTACCCTGTATGCGTGCAATAATTAACTGAGGCGCCAACCGCATGGCATTAATCACATTTGCGAAACCTGAAAAAAACCGGTCTCCTTCTTCGGCATTGCCAATGGCGGCCAGCTCATCAAAACTGGCTCCTGCACAAAACGTGTTTTCGCCATGGCTTTGTATAACAATTACACGCAACTCAGAATTAAGGCTAAGCTGGGTTATCGCTTCTGCTATTGCTTGCAATTGAGAGGAGGGTAAAGAATTGCTTTGAGGATGAAAAAAATTTACGGTACCAATGCCGTCCTCATGACTGGTTTTAACAAATGGGTCCTGCATACCTATATAAACATGGTTAAAGGCTGTTCTACAAATTGTTTTAGAGTTTGTAAAAAAGCAGCACCCGTGGCTCCATCGACCGTTCGGTGGTCACAAGCCAGGGTTAAATGAAGCCGTTGTCCGGGAACAATCTGTCCGTTTTTAACTACCGGAACTTCTCGAATGGCACCAACCGATAAAATGCAGGACTCCGGAGAATTTATAATGGATGTAAAGGAATGTATGCCAAACATTCCCAAATTGGATATTGTAAAGGTATTGCCCTCCCAATCGTTGGGTTGTAATTTCTTATCCTTGGCTTTTTTTCCGAGCAATTTAGATTCCTGAGCTATTTCCGTATAGGATTTAGTATCTGCAAACCGAATTACCGGAACCAACAATCCATCTTCAACGGCCACGGCCATACCGATATGAATGTGCTGATAATACCGCATCGATTCGCCCATCCAACTGACATTTACTTTAGGATGTTTACGAATGGCCATGGAGACGGCTTTAATCAGCATATCGTTGATGGAAATTTTTGTTTCTTGAAGCGCGTTAATAGAACTTCGGGCTGCCATAGAGGCCTCCATATCAACTTCCATGGTAAGATAATAATGCGGAGCCCCGTTTTTACTTTCCAACAAGCGTCTGGCAATGGTCCTTCGCATGGACGAAAGAGGTTCGTCGGTGTGCGATTCCACTCTGGAAATTTCTGCAGAATGGCCCTTATAAGTATCGATATCGGATTTAACAATACGACCTCCTGCGGCGCTGCCTTTTACCTGAAATAAATTAATTCCACGTTCTTTGGCCATTGCTCGAGCCAAAGGCGATGCTTTGATGCGCACACTGGTATTTTGTACCGCAGAGGTAACCCCCTTGTCATGCGTTGAGGCCGGTTGTGGGGACGTTAATGCTGGGGTGTGCTGAGTGGTATTGGAAGGTTTAACGGATTCAGGTTTTACTGACAAAGAAGTATTTTCAAGAGATGCTAAGAGGGCCTCAACCGATTCATGCCCCTTGCCTAAAATTGCCAGAATGCCATTTACAGGTATGGACTGGCCTTCTTGAATACCCTGATAAATTAAAACACCGTCCTGAAAAGACTCAAATTCCATAGTAGCCTTATCGGTTTGAATATCGGCTAAAAGATCGCCGCTTTTAACCGTTTCTCCGGGCTTTTTATACCATTTACTAAGGGTGCCCTCGGTCATGGTATCGCTTAATTTTGGCATGCGAACCAGTTCAACGCCTTCCGGTAAATCGGTAGATTTTTGAGGAGCTAAATCTTTAGATGGCTCCGATTGCTGAACCGACATTTCTTTTGCAGGCATTGTATCGGAATTTTGAAGTAAAGCTTTAATATCCTCATCTTTTTGACCCAAAATGGCAATCAGGGCATCAACCGGAACACGCCCCTTTTCAGGAACCCCAATATGCAATAACACGCCGTCTTGAAAGGATTCAAATTCCATGGTAGCTTTATCGGTTTCAATTTCAGCCAGTAATTCACCGCTTTTAACGGTATCTCCGGTTTTTTTATGCCATTTGGCAATAACCCCCTCGGTCATGGTGTCACTCAACTTGGGCATTCGTACAATTTCAGCCATTTTAAAACGTGTTAAAAATGTGGAATAAATGGATAGGCCGGTTCGGAATAAACATCTTCAAAAAGTTCGTGGGGTTCTGGATATGGACTTTGTTCTGCAAATTCAATTGATTCCTGAACCAATGCTTTAACCCTTGCTTCGATGGTTTCTAAATCGGAATCGGTTTGTTTAAACTGTGATTTTAGGGTTCGGGCTACTTTTTCGATGGGATCTTGTTCCTGATACGATTTTACTTCATCTTTGGTACGGTAGGTTTGCGCATCGCTCATGCTGTGCCCCTTGTAGCGGTAGGTTTTCATTTCTAAAAACGAGGGGCCGTCTCCGCGACGGGCTCTTGCCGCTGCATCTTCAATTGCCTCGTGAACGGCTTCAACGCTTAATCCGTCAACCGGTTTGCTGGGCATATCATAAGCCAATCCTAATTTCCATAAATCGTGAACATTGCTGGTTCGGATAACCGAAGTGCCCATGGCGTATTGGTTGTTTTCTACAATAAAAATAACGGGTAATTTCCAATGCATTGCCATATTAAAAGCTTCGTGTAGGGCTCCTTGCCGAACGGCACCATCACCCATTGAACAAACGCACAGGTTACCGGTTTGGTTGTATTTTTCGGCAAAGGCAATACCGGCTCCCAGGGGAACCTGTCCACCCACGATGCCGTGTCCACCAATAAAATTATGGGCTTTACTAAAGATGTGCATGCTTCCACCCTTTCCTTTGGAGCACCCGGTTCGTTTGGCATACATTTCTGCCATAACATACTTGGGATGCAATCCCAATCCGATGGGATGGGCATGGTCGCGGTAAGCGGTAATGTGTTTATCTCCCGGCTGGGTTGCGCTGACAGTACCGGCAACAATGGCCTCCTGACCAATATAGAGATGACAAAAACCTTTAATTTTTTGCTGAACGTATACCTGTCCGGTTTTTTCTTCGAAACGGCGCATTAACAGCATGGATTCGTACCATTTTAAATAGTCTGCTGCGTTAAACCGGCTGCCGGAGGAGGTGTTTTTTTTAGCTGCCATACTTTGCAAAAGTATAAGAAATACAGATTACCCTGTCTAATATAATGGATTTTATGAGGGGTTTATTGTGTAAAAGTCATTTAAGGACGAATCCTTGGCTTAAAAATCACAAGGCAGTATATTTGCAATACATGGTATTTAGCAGTATTCCCTTTTTAATTTATGTATTACCTGTTTTTTTACTGCTCTACACCCTATGTCCTCAACGCTATAAAAACAGTGTTTTGTTGATTTCCAGTATTTTTATTTACAGCTGGGGCGGCCCAAAATTTATTGGACTTATTTTAATAACCACTTTTTTAGATTTTTATTTGGTTAAAAAAATGCATGCCTCCAGGCAAACCAAATCCTCGAGAGGTTGGCTGTATATATCGCTTAGCTTAAATCTTGGTTTATTGCTGTACTTTAAATACATGAATTTTTTTATTGACAGTTTTTGTAAGCTAACGGGTATGGATGCACCATTGATGTCCATTGCACTGCCCATTGGTATTTCTTTTTACACCTTTGAGAGTTTAACCTATGTGCTGGATGTTTACCGGGGAGAACAAAAACCCCTGCAAAATCCTTGGACCTATCTAACGTATATTTTATTTTTTCCAAAATTAATTGCGGGCCCCATTGTCCGTTTTAAAGATATGGGCCAACAGCTTATTAACCGTCCTTCGGGACTTCAACCTGGATTGCAAATTAGCGGTTTTTGGCTGTTTGCCTTGGGATTGGCAAAAAAAACCATTTTGGCCAATACCTTGGGGCAACAGGTGGATGCCGTATACCATTTACCCGCTTCGGATCTCAATACAGCTGCTGCCTGGACGGGTGCAATAACCTATACCTTTCAAATTTATTTTGATTTTAGCGGGTACAGCGACATGGCCATTGGATTGGGCCGTATGATGGGATTTCGTATAGCAGATAATTTTAATAATCCCTACACCGCCATCAGCATTACCGATTTTTGGAAACGCTGGCATATAAGTTTGAGTACCTGGATGCGACATTATTTATACATCCCATTAGGAGGTAATCAAAAAGGAACCATACGCACCTACTTGAATTTAAGCATCGTTTTTTTGATATCGGGGCTCTGGCATGGAGCGGGTTTAAATTTTATAGTTTGGGGGGCTTATCACGGATTTTTTTTAATTATTGAACGGCTTTTTATGGGACGCCTATTAAAAGCACTACCGCAATGGATTGGCACAGTGTATATGTTTTTTGGTGTTACACTGGGCTGGATATTTTTCAGGTCAGACGCTCTGGGTGAAGCCTGGATTCACCTGAAGGCTTGTTTTAGCTGGAATCTTACAAACGGATCGTTTGCGCTTCAAAACGAAACCCTTTGTTTTTTATTGCTAAGTGCTGTGTTTTCATTTTGGTCTTTGCATCCTCGACTTTATAAAATTCAGAATTTGTTTTTTACAGAATTTAAAAATCCTACCTACTTTGCGGCTTACGCTGTTGCGGGTATCGTATTGTATTACATTAGTTTAACTTTTTTATCGGCCCTTCATTTTAATCCCTTTATTTATTTTCGATTTTAATGACCGGTTTGCGTTCGCATAAAAGTTTAATTATAATTATTTGGCTGGCATTGTCTTGGCCTCTGATTTATGAAGGAATACGGTATAAAAAATATAAAAAACAGGAAGGTCCAGCCTATAACGATCCGCAATTAACCGGATTGGTATTGCAAAACGAAGAACCCCAATTTAATTGGAGCGACTGGTTTTCGGGGTATTACCAACAGGTTCGGGGCACCTATTGGCAAGACCACTGGAGCTTAAAGGGAATTTCGGTCCGCCTAAACAACCAGTTGTTTTACAGCATTTTTAACACCCTTCGTACCAAAGGTTTTGTTTCGGGAAAAAACCACTATGTTTTTAGTGAAAATTATATTTTTTCGGCTTTTGGAGACGATGTATTACCTGAGGGGACCGTTTTCGAACAAATGCGAAAAGCCAGAGTTGTTAAAGATTCTCTCCATGCACACGGTGTTGAATTATTACTTGTTTGGGCACCCGGTAAGGGAATGGGTTGCCGCGAACACATTGCCGATAAATACGTTCACCCCGTATCGTTAACCAATACCCAACGCTATGTAAAAGCGGCCCAACACTGGGGATTACAAACATTAAATTTATACCGTTGGTTTGAGCAGTTAAAGGCAAGCGCTCCGTATCCTTTATTTCCAAAATACGGACATCATTGGTCGTATTACGGAGAATGTTTGGCTGTGGATACCATTATTAGACATATAGAATGGCTAACGCATACCGATTTGCCCGATTTTTTTATTCGTTCCATTGAAGTTTCGGATACGGCGCGGGAACGCGATGCCGACGTTTTAAAAAGCATGAATCTATACCGCCCTCCCCAACAGGATGTGCCACTTGCCTACCCCATTGTTGAATTTGAACAAAACGAACAAAAAAACCGTTTTCCTATTTTAACCATTGCCGACAGTTATTGGTACGGACCGGTTTATATGGGAATTCAGCAAAATTGTTTTGGAAACGGTTCTTTTTGGTACTATAATAATAAAATTGTGCCCAAACCCGAAAATGCATCAGAGGCCTGGGAGTTGGATTTAAAATCCGAATTGTTACGCCACAAAGCCGTTATGCTATTATATTCCGATGCCAATTTACTTGATTTTGGCAACCGCTTTATCGAATCGGCTTACGCCCTTTTTGTAAATCCAAACCAATATTATCAATCGGTCGAAAAAAACCGAAATTTTAAAAATGCTCAAAAATTGGTACGTCAAAATCCTTTCTTATTAAAAGTGGCGACGGTACAGAGCGAATTAAAAAACATTTCTCTGGACAGTGCCATTAAACTCCAGGCCCGAACTCTTTTAACCAACACACCATGATTAAACACATTGTTTTTTGCTGTACTTTTTTTGCCCTTTTTGAACTCCGGGCCGATGAGGGGCTCTGGCTTCCACAATTTATAAATGCCCTGAACATTCAGGACATGAAAAAAAATGGATTTAAATTAACCGCTGAACAGCTTTACAGTATTAATAAAATTAGCATGAAAGACGGCGTTGCCCTTTTTGGGGGGGGATGTACAGCCGAGGTTATTTCTAAAAACGGTTTAATACTCACCAATCACCATTGCGGCTACGGAGCCATTAACGCCTTAAGTAGCGTTGAAAAAAACCTACTTAAAAACGGTTTTTTTGCTAAATCACCTCAAGAAGAGTTGCCCTGCAAAGGCCTTTCGGTAACCTTTATAAAACTAATAGAGGATGTAAGCGGTTTTGTTTTAAATCATGCCCAGCAGTATACTGCAGAACAACAGCGCGATTCTGTGATTAAAGCCAATACCGTACAATTCGAAGCCAATCAAAAAAAAGCCGGCAAAACCGGTTTTGTACGCGGCTTTTATTACGGCAATGTGTTTTACTGGATAGAAACCCAAACCTTTACCGACCTTCGATTGGTTGGCGCGCCCCCTGAGTCGATTGGTAAATTTGGAGGTGAAACCGATAATTGGGTATGGCCACGCCACAATGCCGATTTTAGTTTGTTTAGAATTTATGCCAATTTAAAAAACGAGCCTTCGGCCTATTCGAGCGAAAACATACCGTACCGTCCAAGCTACCATTTTACCCTCAATGCCAGCGGCATTCAGGAAGGAGATTTTACAATGGTTTATGGATTTCCGGGCAGAACACAGGAGTATTTACCCTCGGCAGCCTTGGATTTAATTATCCAACAACAGGATCCATTACGCACAGACATCCGAAAACAACGGCTGGAAATTATTGAACAGTCCATGTTAAAAAACGATACTTTATCGTTAATGTATGCCAATAAATATGCCGGTATTGCCAATGCTTATAAAAAATGGTCGGGCGAATGGGTTGGATTAAAAGAAACCTCTGCCTTGCAAAAAAAACAAGCCTTTGAGTTAAATCTAATCAAGCAGACTGCTTCTGATGAACCCTTGCAACATAACATTAAAACGGTGTTACAGAGCTTTAACACCCTTTACCCACAGTATGCGCCTTACAGTTATGAGGTGGATCTTTTTCAGGAATGTTTGTTGGGGGTAGATGTTTTTAAACTGGCTCTGGATTTGCACAAATTAGCGTTGGAGTACCAAAAACAAATAGCAGGAAAACCCAATCAATACCGAGAATTATATGCGCGCGTTATACCAGTTTTACCTTATAAAAATATAGATATAAATACGGACCGTAATTTAGGAACAGCAATGCTTGGATATTATTTTAAAGCCCATAAATCCAACGCGGCCTCAAGGTATGCAGATTCCATGTATCATTCCTTTAATGACAATCCAGAATTTTTAAATTTTTATTTGTTTCAACGCAGCATACTTACTCAAACGGCCGCGCTTTCTAAAGTGCTGAATAATTTTGAAAGCCAGTACCTGCAATTGTATCAGGATCCTATAATTCAGTTTATGGTAAATTTACAGAAAGACTACCAGAAACAGGTGTTTATTCCGGCTCTGGAATTGGAACAGCAATTAAGCCAATTGCAACGGCTTTACATGGATTTGATTTTAAAATCTAAGCTAAAAAAGAACCTGTATCCCGATGCCAATGGAACCCTGCGCATTGCCTACGGAAAAATTGAGGGATACCACCCTAAAGACGGTATTTACATGAATTATTTTACCACTTTAAAAGGATTAATGGAAAAAAACCAAACCGGAGCGTTGGATTTTGAAATACCCGATCGGTTAAAAACCTTGTACCAGAAATCGGATTATGGTAAGTATGCAGACAAAGACGGTCAATTGCACACGGCCTTTATTGCCAGTAATCATACCACCGGTGGTAACAGCGGTAGCCCGGTTTTGAATGCAATGGGCCAATTAATTGGAACCAATTTTGATCGAAACTGGGAAGGTACCATGAGCGATCTTTCCTACGATGTAAGCCGTTGCCGAAATATTGTGCTGGACATCCGTTTTACCTTATGGATTATTGATAAATACGCAGAAGCGGGTTATCTAATTAACGAAATGGATGTGGTTTGGAATAAAACCAATTTAAAATCTGTAAAATAATCTTCGCTAACGTTTCAAATGATTCACTGGCAACAACTCCCTCCCCCGTCTCCACCCTTTTATGCCTCGGTATTTAATTACGAATTGTCCGAATTTTTAGAGGGATACCAAACCTACGATGCCTGGACTCTTGAACGTGTTAAAACCTATCAAGGGTTTTTGGGTTACGAAGTGCTTAAACAAGATCGGCGGGGATCTTTTATCAGCTACTGGAAAGATTTAGAATCTATTCAATCGTGGGCCCAAGATCCCATTCATATCAAAGCAAAAGCCTTGGGCATAAACCAATGGTATAAATCCTATCACAGTGCAATTACCAAAATAATCCGCTTTAAAGAATTTACAAATGATTCAGGCAACAATTAAGGTATTAATTTTTATTGCATGCCTGTTGGCCGGTGCTTTTGTTAATGGAGGTTTAATTCAATTGGGGTATACTTTAATTTCACCTCCACCGGGGTATAATTTAAATTCCGAAGAAGGTTTTCAGGCGGCTGTAAAACAAATGCAGTTTCGGCATTTTATTTTTCCGTTTCTGGCCCATGCATTTGGCACCTTTGCATCGGTTTGGCTTTGGTCTTCATTAAATAATCAGGTACGTTGGCAAACGGTTTTTTTAATTGCCGGATTTTTTTTTACGGGCGGTGCCTTAATGGTATATACGGTAAACGCACCTTTTTGGTTTGAATTGCTGGATTTAACATATGCTTATTTTCCATGGGCAATTCTTGCATATTTAACCCGCTGGTCAAAACTTAAAATTATAAAGTAAATTTTGTTTAACGTGAAATTGAATTATCTCTTATAGTAACTAAACAAACTAGAATTTATTTTAAATAAATTTTACCTTTCATTATCTAAGATCCTTCAATCTTTCTCCAAATTCCATTGCGCAAATTTAATTTAGGTTAATGG
>CAWUNH010000015.1:0-11552 GCA_963923435.1 uncultured bacterium | reverse complement strand
GGCAATTGATTTGCTTTAATACCTTGAAAGCAACGGTATTTAATAGAAGGCAATTGAAGATAGAGCAACTGCTTGTTTTTGGCATATTATTACTGGCAATACTTTACAAACCCTGGAACGATTCCTGGCAACGAATAATTTCTGGGGACGGACTGGGCTATTACAGTTATTTACCTCACATGTTTGTATACCGTGGAGAAGGTGCTTTTAGTTGGTTTAATGACGTGTATCCCCACTATTATTCTCAGGAAATGTTTCAACACCCAAGGGATCATTTTATGGTTCAAACCCAGGAGGGCGGTTTTAATAAATACGCTCCGGGTTTGGCTTTGCTGTGGCTGCCCTTTTTTTTAATTGCCCATGGCATTGCACTGGCATTGCATTTGCCTGCCGACGGATTTTCTCAATGTTATCAAATAGCTGTAGGTTGTGCATCCATTATTTTTATGGTACTATGCGTTTGTTTTAGTTTAAAACTATTTAGCGCATTTAAATTGCATAATGTTTGGATCCGTTTATTTGCCCTATTACTCCTGGTATTTGGCACAGGTTTATTTGAACAAAGCCTGTGGTACAGTGGTCTTTCACATGTATACAGTGCGGCCTTATTTACGGGCATGCTGTTGTTTTTAGAGAATTATAAATCAAGTTTAAATATTAAACATGTTGGCTGGGCCTTTTTTTGTTTTATACTACTTGTAAGTATACGCCCACTTCTTTTACTGACCTTGGTTTTGTGGTTGCCCTACCGAACCCTTAAACCCCTGCATGGAATTACATTTAAGCAACTGGTGTTACCCTGCAGCCTTATAATTTTAATTATTAGCTGGACGCTTGGATGGAATGTTTATCAATACGGACAAATTTGGAAATACACCTATGTGAATGAAAGCTTTGCATGGTTTGAGCCGCACCTGTTTCATTTATTTTGGAATTACAGCCTGGGACTGGTTTGGCAACGCCCATGGATTATTGTTGCAATTTTAGCCTTGTTGTTGTTTTTCAAAACCTATCGGTTTTGGGCTTTAGGTTACATTTTATTAACCTATGTATATGCCTGCTGGTGGTACTGGCCAATTTTAGACCGCGCTTTAATAGACCTTTCTATTATTCCAGTATTGGCAATTACTCAAATTGCTCATAAGGTTTCTGCGAACGCTTGGCGAACCCTAATGTTTACCTGTTCTGTAATGGCTGTGTGTACGGGCTGGCATGTTTTAAAATCCTATCAACGCCATGTTGGAATTATCGATTCTTATGCTAGCGATGCGGATGATTTTTTCTCCAATGCATTCCGAATTCGCCCGGCCTCTATTTTTTCAGTTCCAAAAAACAGTATTATAAAACAGCAATTGTTACCCTTTAGCTCCGGTAATTCCGCAGGCATTGTTTTAAAACCCAAAAACGGTTTTTACGAATCGGATAAAATTGCAGTACCGGATTTTTTTAAATCTACAGATATAAAAAAAATAAAAATTCAATTTACCGCTTCAAGTGCAGTGCCACCCAAAAATTTGCATTTATGGATTCGATTGTACGCTAAAGGAAACCAATTACTGAAGGAATTCCCGTTTTATTTAAACTCAACGCAATTGCAATCAAGTCCGGAAAAATACGCGTTTGGATGTTCTGAAATTAATTCGCAGGGATTATTTTATACGGCCGAAAAAATCAGTTGTGCGTTTTGGCTTCCGGAGGATAAAGGATGGGTAGAAATACAAGATTTAAAAGGGGAGGCCTTTACCACCAATACAGTGTACGAAACCATTCGGTAATTAGTATTTCAAACAAAGTATTTAAAACTCTAAAATAAAACCAAGCGTGGGTGTAACATTGGTAGATTCGTTTTTTAAAAATACCGGAATGGCATTCGAGCCGTCAGCTTTTAATGGTAAACCGTCGGTAGTTTCAAAACCCGAATCGTCTGCTTTTCGTTTAAATGTATAGTAGCCGGGGCTTACCTGTTTGTTTAAAAACAAATTTTGAATGTCGATGTATGCATCTAAGCTTATTTTTTTAAAATTAAATTTTTTATCTACACGCAAATCGGTTTGCGTAAACACAGGCAGAAACAAAGTATTTAGTTTTGTAAAGTCCAGTACGCCGGTACCGGTTAAGGCATAATTTCTTAGAGATGCCAATGTATCAAATGGCGTGTAGGGATTTCCTCCCGAAAAACGGTATTTGAGGCCCATGGACCATTCGTTTTTAAATTTATATCCCAGGGTGCCTGAAATCAAATGCCGGTTATCCCAAGCAGATGGAATTAACTGGGGCTCAATTCCGCTGTATAAACTTCGAACATAGGTATAACTTAAAACGTAAAACACCCGTTTTATAAGTTTTTGTTGTACAAAAAATTCAAATCCGTAGGTTTGACCGTTCCCACTTGAAATCAAGGACTCGCTGCCAATAGAACCAAAATCGCTGCCTAAATTTGCCAGGGAAGAACCGTTGGTTTGAGAAACTGGATAGCCTTCGTAGGCTTTAAAAAAGCCTTCAAGTGTAAACCTCAGGGCCTCATTGGGTAAAAACTGCAGACCGGCTACATAATGGGTGGAACTTAAATACTGTAACGATTGATTGCTTAATTCGCCAGTTTCATTGCGAAATCCCAATGCGGTGTAGGTTGGTATTTTATAATACCGACCCACCGAAGCATTGATGTCCCATTGCGAATTTAAATGGTACGATGCGGATAAACGGGGTGAAAGGGTTTTGTTTAAATTTAATCCGGTATTCATAAAAGTATTTCCGTCCGTCCGCAATCCCATAGAAACAAGAACCCGATTTTCAAAAAGGTTTTTTGAAATTTGGCCGAAAGCTCCGACTTTAAAAAACTCAATGGCGCTTTTAAATTGAATGTTAACTTCTGGTACAGGGATGTTATTTTCGTTAATGTACGGACTGCTTATTTTATTAAAAAGATCGGTATTGTATTTTACGTACTGTGCCATTACTCCATAGGAAAATTTCCACCCGTTAACAAATTGATTTACATCCATTCTAAATTTGTTTTCCATTTCCTGCGAACGTAATTTTAAATTGCGATACGACTCCTGGTTGTCTCGTGCATCTTCAAACCGATCCAGGCGGTTTTCAAACATGTTACGACTGAGGGTGTAATTAATAAATCCTTTATTTATAAGGTGTTTAAGCGCAAGGCCTACAGTGTAATTCCATTGATTGATATAAGGAAGCGATCGTCTGAAATAGGCATTTTCAATGGTTTCTTTTTTGGTGGCTGCAAATGAAAACACATCAATGGCGCCCAATCCCAAAACAGTGAGTGTGGTTTTATCGCTCAACCGATGCGTAATTTTGTATTGCATGTCGGTAAAATTAGGCCGAATGGGCAAGTCGATGGCAGTGAACAAAAAATCCAGGTAAGATTTTCGAATTGAAAATAAAAAGTTGCTTCGGTTTTTTTTGAGAGGGCCCTCTAGCGTAAGCGCAGACTCCGTAAAACTCACCCGTGCATTGCCGCTTATTTTTTCCGGATTGCCCTCCCGCTGTTTAATTACAAAAGTAGATGCAAGAGCATTGTCGTATCGGGCATCAAACGCCGAGGAGCTTAATTTTAAATCTTCAATAAAGGATACGTTTAATATGCCCTGAGCGCCCCCCGAACTACCCTGCGTTTGAAAATGATTTAAAACCGGAATTTCTATTCCGTCCATATAATATACATTTTCATTGGGAGCCCCGCCCCGAATAATAATATCGTTTCGTTGCGCACCGCCCCCCGAACTACCTACTCCGGGAAGTGTTTGAACTACTTTAGACACGTCGAAATTACCACCGGGATTGCTTCGGATTTCTTCTGTAGTAAGTTGCTGAACGGACATTGGAGTAACCATGTCGGTTGCAACAGCCGACTTTCCCTTGTCAAATTTTACGGTTACGGCCTCAAGTTGCGTGTCGGAAGAAATTAAATCAAAATTTATTATTTGATCATTTCCGGAACTAACCGAAATATTGAATTTAAGAATTGGAGCATATCCTATGTATGCAGCTTTTAAATTATACGTGCCAACCGGAACAATAAGTTTGTAATTACCCTCTGCATCGGATAAGGTTGCAAGGGTTGTACCTTCTATACCCACCAATCCTCCTGCAATAGATTCCTGTGTGTTTTGATCTTGAAGATGCCCGCGAATAATACCGGTTGTTTGACACCATACAAAAAAAGGCAATAAAATGGAGATACTAAAAGCGAGGATTTTAATCATAGACTTAGATTAAACAAAAATTATAATATTTTGTTTACACGCAATAAGTAACTTAGTAACCTAATAATTATCAATAATTTATAAATGAATTACATTATTTCTGGAATTCAACAAATTGGAATTGGCGTACAAAATGTACATGCAGCTTTTCAATGGTATAAAACCCATTTGGGAATGGACATTAAAGTATTTGAAGAGTCTGCAACAGCAGCGGCAATGACACGGTATACGGGGCAAACAAAGCATCAACGCCGTGCCATTCTAGCCTTGAATTTACAAGGCGGCGGTGGTTTTGAAATTTGGCAGTATACAAGCCGAAATCCACAACCGGCAACTTTTATTCCAGAATGCGGAGATTTAGGTATATTAATAACCAAACTTAAGTGTTCTCAAATCGAAGCTTCCTATGGGTATTTAAAACAACATGCAACCGTTTTGTCGGATCAAATTTATAAGAACGCAAAGGGCCAAAGGTCTTTTGTATTTACGGATCCATTTGGAAATTGGTTTCAAATGACCGAAGATCCAATAGTTTACACTAAAACCAAGGCCTATAACGGTGGCGTAAAAGGAGTTGTAATAGGAGTTAAGGACCTCAATCAGTCGCAAGCTTTTTACAGCAAGTTGTTAGGATACGATACCGTTATAGAAAAATCAGAAGATTTAACCCATTTGCATCCTTTTCCGGGAAGTAAAAAAAACGGCCTTTCCCTTCGATTGAGCCATTCTGAAATGCGAAAAGGCCCCTTTTCAAACTTATTAGGATCCAGTGAAATCGAACTGGTACAATGCGAAGGGCAGGGCCGTCCCTTGTTTCAAAACCGGTATTGGGGCGATCTTGGATTTATTCACCTTTGTTTTGATGTTCGCCGCATGGCCTCGCTTTCGGAGACTTTTGAAAAACAGGGTTTCCCGCTTACAGTGGACGGAGGTGCCGGATTCGAAATGGGGGAGGCGGCGGGACACTTTACATATGCCGAAGATCCACAGGAAACACTCATCGAATTTGTGGAAACCAAAAAAGTTCCCCTACTAAAACGTTTTGGATGGTATTTGAATTTAAACCGCAGGCCCGACGAAAAATCGCTTCCCGACTGGATGATTCGGGCCATGCGTTTTAACCGAGTACGTTGATGTTATAAAATCAGCATCGCGTCTCCGTAAGAATAAAACCGGTATTTTTCTTTAATGGCCTCTTTGTAGGCTTTCATGATAAGGTCGTATCCTCCAAATGCACTAACCATCATGAGCAATGTGCTTTCAGGCATATGAAAATTGGTAACCATGCAATTTGCAATACTAAAATCGTAGGGAGGAAAAATAAATTTGTTGGTCCAACCCACATATGGATTTAATTTATGATCGGTTGAAACGGATGTTTCGACGGCTCTCATTACAGTGGTGCCAACAGCACATACTTTTTTACGTTTTTCTTTAGCGGCGTTTATGATTCTGCACGTGTCCTTTGGAATTAAAACCTCCTCACTTTCTGTTTTGTGTTTGGTTAAATCTTCTACTTCAACAGTACGAAAGGTGCCCAGTCCAATATGCAAGGTTAAGGGAGCAAACTGAACCCCTTTAATTTCCAAACGCTTTAAAATTTCGCGGCTAAAATGCAAACCGGCAGTGGGTGCTGCTACGGCCCCTTCGTTTTTTGCAAAAACAGTTTGATAACGCTCAATATCCGATTCCTCAGGAGCACGCTTAATGTATTTTGGAAGCGGGGTTTCGCCTAAGTCGTATAAGGTTTTACGAAAATCTTCGTAAGGCCCATCAAATAAAAATCGAAGCGTTCTGCCCCTGGAAGTCGTATTATCAATTACCTCGGCCACGAGGCTGTCGTCTTCTCCAAAATACAATTTATTACCAATTCTAATTTTTCGGGCAGGATCTACCAATACGTCCCACAAACGACTCTCTGCATTTAATTCGCGCAGTAAAAAAACTTCAATTTTTGCACCGGTTTTTTCTTTGTTTCCGTACATGCGTGCGGGAAACACTTTGGTATCATTTAAAATCATTACATCGCCGTCATCAAAATAACTCATAACGTCTTTAAATTTTTTATGAGTAATTTTTCCGCTGGCCCTGTCTACAACCATAAGTCGGGCATCTTCTCTGTTTTTACTGGGATATTCTGCTACCAAATCTTTGGGCAGATTAAATTTAAACATGGACAGTTTCATATTGAACGTGTAAAGGTTAATTAAAGGGATTAATGTTTATAGCGCTTTGCATGATAATCTTACGGGATTATTGGGACGCAAATGTACATAAACCAAGGGGGCTAAAGCAAAAAAACAAGCACAACCCACTGATAATTAATGCGTTAAAATTAAAACGACTTAAAAAACCAAATCAAATCCCAGCCTGAATCCCATGGGCCAGGTGTTTTTAGGAAGATCGGTATAGGATTCGTTATGCGTTAAACGCCAGCAAAAATCAACTCTAAAAAATTTAAATATATTTTCAATTCCAGCCGAAAATTCCTGATACGGAATTCCATTAAACGGAGTGTAGGTAACTGGGGGCAGGATATCTCCAATTCCCGCCGACTGTAAATCGCCAATTAAAAATTTGTATCCCAGGGTTTCACGCCATTTTAATTTTTTAAGCAGCGGTATTTTGTTTAACAGGATGCCCTCCAAGTGATGCTGCCACCAAAAAGAGGTGTAACGGTCTGTAATAAATTCGTTGTAGCGCATCATGTTATAGCACATGTCTTCAAAAATCATGGTTTGGTTACCCGGATGAACCTCCAGTAAAGGGTAGGGCACTTTTCCAAAAACCTGACCGTAATGAAGGCTTACATTTCCGTAACCGGTTAATTGCCCTATTCGAATCATGCTGCTTAACGAGATACCAATTCGGTGGTAATTGATATTTAAATCTCCTATACCGCTGATGGATTTTGCATACTGCAATTTAAGTTCCAGTCCTCGGGGATTAATAATGATAGGATTAAAATTATCGGAAATGGTTTTTTCGCCGGGAGCAATCCGAAGGGTTATTCCGGCCTCAGCAGCATGGATGCTATGGTTTATCTCTAAGTTCGAGAGGCCGTTTATAGTATTTTGCTTAAAAGCATGGGCAGGGTCAACCTGCCTAAAACGAGCATCCTGCAGTAGAAAGGTGAGGGAATATCCGGTTCTCCATTCATGAAAATACCAGGCTTCAGAACGATTAACTTTGGTAAACACAATATTAGGATTGTTTCGTAAAAAAGAAACCAACAGGTTGTCCTGTGCAAAGTCGTTTTGATTTTGCCCGAGTATCTCCAAATCGTTTTTGTACCGGGCTCCCAACATCCGTCGTTGGGGTAATTTTTTTATAAATTGTTTAATGGCAAACTGGTATTTAAAAGCCTCGTCTTTTGTGCCGTAGGCAGCATAGCCACTTAATTCGGTCCAGGTGCTAAAATCCATAGAGGTTCGTGTGCAAATTTTAAATCGGGTTCCTTCCCATTGATTGCTGCTCCATAAATTATAATATTCACCTAATTCAATGGGCCCAAAAATTTTGTACCCGGTACCCAAAAAACTAATGGTGTTAACCCAGGTTTTATATACAGGGAGCGATTGAATGGTGTCTACCATCTTATATATTTTTTTTTCATTGTTGCTAAGGCTGTCGTGCCGGTGTAGGTTCCAAAATGCGGCATCGCGCTTTAAAGCACTGTCAAGCACAATTACATCGGAGGCGGCATTAAAAACATCTTCATTAAAGGATTCGTTAAAATTGAAATTTTTATAAGTTGTAGATTTACGCGCATAAACCCCCATTCCGGACTTGCTTTGAAAACCCAAATCCGGATTTAACTCCATAACAATACGGTCTTTAACCAGCATCCAGTGGTTTTGAATTAAATTAAATTCTTGAGCAAAATAGGCCCCTTTGAAATAATTAATATTAGCATCGGGTTGTATTTTAAATTCAATGCGTTTTATGGCATACGTGGTGTCTGTAATCCACATGTTTCCGGTAAACGACAATTCGCCGGATCTACGACCTTTAAAACGTATGTGGTAACACCGGTTACGGCCAATAAACAAACTGTCTTCTAAATAAAATCGGTAATGCCATAATGCGTTGTCACAAAGAGGAGATTTAAAATTTTTATTATAAAGTAATACATCGTTGTCGTATAAATCAATGTTTTGATACACATCGCCCATCACCTGCAAAATGTTTTGATCTTCAAGTCCGGTTATTTTGCTGGCCTTTACAACTTCTTGCTTTTGGCCGGTGGCTTTCAAATAGTATACATCCGAAAGGTTTTCAATCATAAACATGGGTAAAAAATGCTTTTCATCTTTGTTAGAACTGTCGATGTTGTTAAAAACAAAGGCAAATGGTTTAAAGGCCCTGCGTTCTTTAAACTTATTGGAAATATTATTCAGGTCAAACTCCAGTTTATTGTATGCCTCATAGTGATACGATTCGAGGGAATTTTTGTCGTTTATTTTTTTATTTTTTATAGCCGCTCGTATAATTCGGTGCGCCGGATTTTCACCCGATTCAACAACAACCTCGTCCAACGAAAACCCATCTTTTACGGGTAATAAACGAATGTTCCAGTCTTCTGAATTTTTAAAGGCCAATGCTTGACGCTGGTATCCAATGTACTGTATAATAATGGAGTCTGGCCTTTGCTTACAGGTAAGGTAAAAATTACCGTCAACATCGGACAAACCTCCACAAGAACTTCCTTTTAATAAAATACCTGCAAAAGAAATGGGTTCACCGCTGGTTCGATCGGTTATTTTTCCGCGAATTACATTTTGAGAATGGTAGGCGGGCAATCCAAAAACCAGAAGTAAAAAAAACAATCGGCAGATCATCTATAAATTAGGCTGCTTTAAAATAAAATCAATTTATTAAGCTTGTTTATTTTAGGTATCTAAAATCGTGTTGATTTTTAATAGAGAGCAAGCTGAATTTAATCAGTTGTATAACGTCTTCAACATCCTGTTTATGCACGGTTTCAACTGTGGTATGCATGTACCTTAAAGGCAATGAAATAAGCGCAGATGCAATGCCATCGGTAGAGTAGGCAAAGGCATCTGTATCCGTTCCGGTAACACGAGAAGAGGCTTGACGCTGAAAGGACAGTTTTTGTTTTTTAGCAGCTTCAATTATAAGTTTAAGTAAATTATTTTGCACCGCAGGGGCATAACTTAAAACCGGTCCTTTGCCACAGGCAATATCACCGCTGCTTATTTTATTCATCATAGGGGTTTGCGTATCGTGGCAAACATCAGTAACCAAAGCCACATGAGGTTGAATGCGCCGAGCAATCATGGTTGCCCCGTTCAGGCCTACCTCTTCCTGAACCGAATTTACAATGTATAAACCAAAGGGCAATTTACGTCGCTCCTGTTTTAGCAATCGGGCTACCTGCGCTATCATAAATCCTCCTATTCGATTGTCTAAAGCGCGACCCACATAGTATCGGTCATTCAGTTCCATTAATTCATCGGGATAGGTTACTACACATCCCACATGAACTCCCAGCGCCTCCACCTCTTTATCCGATTTACAACCCAGATCTAAAAAAATATTTTTTAAGGAAGGGGTTTCTTCTTTGGCTGCATCCCTTACGTGAATGGCAGGCCAGCCAAATACGGCAGGCACGATGCCTTTATCCGTATGAATATGCACCCGCTTGGAGGGGGCTATTTGATGATCGCTTCCTCCGTTTCGTTTAAGGTAAATAAATCCATCCTTGGTTATGTAATGAACAAACCAGCTGATTTCGTCTGCATGGGCCTCAATAACAACCTTGTAGGCAGCCTTTGGATTTATTACGCCAACGGCCGTACCGTAGGTGTCAACAAAAGTTTCATCTACAAAGGGACGCAAATAGTTTAACCAAAGTTTTTGACCTGCACTTTCAAATCCGGTTGGAGATGGATTGTTCAGGTAACGGTGTAAAAATTGCAGCGATGCGGCATCTAAAATGGTTTTTTGTTTTTTCATATCAAGAGTTGGTTTTTTTCCAGGTTTTATAACTTGGGAGCGTAGGTGTATTTTTGGTTGGTTTAAGCTTTCTTAAAGGTTTGCAGGGTTTTAAATCTTTTGGCGCCGATTGCGCTAAAGCAACATATAAAGCGGTGCCTTGTTTTTTCCAGTCCAGCATACGATTGCTAAGCGTTTTAACAGCTTTGGCCGGATTACCCACAATTAATTGCCTTGGGTTAAATTTTTGATTGGAAGCTACAAAACTCAATGCTCCAACAATGCATTCATCGCCTAATTCAACATCGTCCATAATTACACTGTTCATGCCAATCAAACAGTTGCGACCCAAAATGGCTCCGTGAATAACAGCGCCATGACCTACATGAGATCCTTCTTTTAAAAGCACGGTTGTTCCTGGAAACATATGAATGGTGCAGTTTTCCTGCACATTGCATCCGTTTTCAATAATTATTTTTCCCCAGTCGCCCCGAATGGCTGCCCCGGGCCCAATGTACACGTCTGCTCCAATTTCAACATTGCCGGTAATAACAGCCTGAGGATGTATAAAGGCTTTAGGATGTATAACCGGTTTTACGCCTTTGTAAGAATACACATTACCCATTATTTAAAGATACACAGAACTTAGTTTGCCCAACACGCAACCAAGGAATGCATTTTTTTTGTACATTCAATGTCTATGAAAATATTATCCTATTGGTTTTTGGTACTGGCCTTGTGCAACGCTTCGTGCCGTCTTTTTTCTCAAAACACGTCTTATACTTTTACAGAATGCGGGGCATTGGGTCCGGTAGGTCCCACACAAGCCCAAATTAATGCGGCTTATGCAGGAGCAAATCCATTAAACGGTCAGGTTACAACAACCAATGGTATTCAGCAATGGACTGTTACAAACGGAGGATTATACCGCATACAGGTATGGGGTGCTCAAGGCGGTTGCGGAGGAGGATTAGGCGCTTTTGCACAGGGTGATTTTACAATTAATCCCGGTGTGTTAAGTGTGCTGGTAGGACAAAGCGGTTCCGTTGCGCCTAATAATGTAGGAAATGGCGGCGGTGGCGGGTCTTATGTTGTATTTGGTAATACGCCGCTTATTATTGCAGGCGGCGGCGGCGGAACAGCACACAATTGTTCCAATGGAAATTATGCCATGATTAACGGTACAACTTCTACCAGTGGTCTTATTGGTCAGTATGCCCAGGCGGGATTGGGGGGCAGTAACGGCGGTGGCGGTGGATTTAGTACCAGCACCGGAAACAATACCCCCAATGGCGGCGGCGGCGGCGGATATACCGGTAACGGAGGCACCTCTGGAAATGCTCAGGGCGGCATGTCGTTTGT
>CAWUNH010000014.1:0-11556 GCA_963923435.1 uncultured bacterium | reverse complement strand
GGATGGGCCTGAATTGATTTTGAAAATAATTTAGGTTGCAAATAGGCTGCATCAAATAAATAAACCGCTAAAAGCGAAAAGAAGGCAGTTAAAAACTGCGGTGCCACCAAGGCAGGATTATTTAAAATAAAAGCCTGGTTAACCGATAATAACATCGCAAAGGAGATAGTAATTAAAGGACCTATATAGGGAATAGCATTAAATAGACCTGCAAAAATTGAAATTATTAAGGCGTTATTAAATCCAAATAAACTTAGTAAAACAAAAGTCAATATCGAAACTACAAGCATATCAATTAAAAGAGAAAGGTAATATTTGCCTAAAATGCTTCTGCTTTTGCGGATGCTTTGTAAAACTTCGGTGTGGTATTGATCGGGAGAAAACACATCAATAATTTGAAGCACCAATCTACGGTCTTTAAAAATAAAAAAAGTAATTACCATTATGCAAAACGCTCCCGAAAGTATACTGCTTAAAACAGAAATTGAATTTCCAATCAGTGCTGAAATGGAAATTTGATTAATAATACGATCTATTTGTCCGTTTAATTGAAGGGTTAATTCTTTACTGGAAATATAAGTTTGGGTGTATTCTTCGAGTAATGGAAAACTTTTAAGAACAAATGGAGTTATATGCGAACGGTTGGTAACAATTAAATTTATGTGACTGTACAAGGATGGTATTACTGCTAAACCGATACCTCCCAAAATACTTAACAAAATAACAAAGGCACTTAGGTTGCTTATAAATTCTGCATTTTTTATTTTTTTAAAAATTTGCTTTTGAAGAAATTGAGTAATTGGTTGGCAGATCAAGTAAATAAAAACCGAAACAATAAAATAGAGCGCAATTTTTGTAAAAATTACAAAACAAGCTATTAAAATAAAAAAGCCAATCCAGGGAATTAATTTTCGAATCACCGAGTGAATCATACTGGTAAAGGTATTAATTTCGTGTTGGTTCAGAATGATTCTTAAAAAAATTTCGCCATGGTTTTTATTTCAGGTCTTGTCCCTGCCTTTTTTGGCACAAAGCTTTAACGAAGCTCCTAATTTAAAATTACAAACCTTTTGTTTTAATGATTCCATTTATCTGCTCTGTACAGTTCGGCCATCCGATTTGGTATACAAACGGTTATCGGAACGCGAGGGTTTTATCTGCGGAATGCGCATTCGATATGGTTATACTAGTAAAACATCGGATTTTAATTTTTTGGGCGAATCGGTATTGTCTTATCAGAATCCATCCTCGGTAAAACCCAGTAACCCCTTGAGCGCTATCCTTAAGTTTCCCAAAAATCAGTTTTTAAAGAGTCGCTTATCGCTTCAGTATGCAGATTTACATACCGGAAAAGAGCAAGGTCTTCAGCTAGATGTTTATGATTTGTGTGAATCGAGAGAAACCTATAAAATCACTCAATCCAACTCTTGGGTTCAGGGCTTGCATTTAAACTTCAATACCAGCTACGAAATTCAATTGGCAGATACTGCTGTTACAACTATGGAACTGCTTGAGTACCGGTATTGGAATCTTCTGCCTAAACCCATGGATGATATTTCAATTACAGAAGAACCGCACTACCGTTCGCAATTTATTCAAAAAGATCAATCGGGACATTTCAGCTTTAAACCCGAAGCAGAAGGGGTTTATGTGTTTCGCAGAAACGCTCAATCAAAAGGCATTGTGGTTTATGTGTCGGGAAATGCCCAATACTGGAATATGGCCTCCGATTTGTTTTGGCCGGCCCTTTATTTATCTGAAACAGAAAATTCATCAACTTCAATATCCGATAATCCACATAAAAAAGACTTGGACTCCCTTTGGTTACATATCGGAAAATCCAAGGTTCTTGCTCGTAAAATACTCAAGTCTTTTTATAGAAGAGTTTCGGTGGCTAATCAAAAATACACCGAAGAGCTTCCGGGGTTTTTAACCGATAAAGGGATGGTATACATTTTATTTGGAAAGCCAACCCAAACAATTTTATATGCCGATGAAGAAACCTGGATATACGGTCCCTTGGGCAGCCCGTCGACCCTGCGTATAAGTTTTAGTCTAAAATTCAAGTTTCCCATGTGGAATACCAAACACTGGGTTCTTAACCGTTCTCAGCAGTATCACGATGTTTTAGAATCCGTTACGGAAGCCTGGAGATCCGGGAAAATTTTGGAGTAAGGTGTCTTTAATTAGTATGCGGTCGTTTCCGTCAAAATAGGGGCTTTGTATGCTAAGAACCCGAAGCGGCAGAAAACCCATACGTTTAACTGCATGCGGAGTGTTTTGAGGGATAAAAATCAGGTCGCCCCTTTTAATATTAAAGGTTTTAGCCCCTAAAACCATACGGCCCTTGCCGGAGAGAACCATTACATGTTCACTGTGGTGCAGATGTTTGTGCAAGGAAACCTTTGTTTTGATTTGAATGGCAAAACTGGAACTCAAACTGTCTTTAAAAAGAGGTATTACAGATAACGCTTCATTGGCAAAATGCGATTGCAATGGTCTGCTAATCATCTGCTGAGCAGGCAGCAAAAATCCGTACCAGCAACCCAGAACACTCCATAAAAGTGTTTTGTAATTATATACCATTAACGAGATTTCGAAGCCACGGCGGGTACTTGGGTGGGTTGAGTGACAATTCCCAGCATTTGAGGTGAAATCATACCAATAATCCGTTTGGCCTCTGCATTTCCGGGATTAAACTTAACCGCTTCTTGGGCGCTTTTAAGAGATAACGCAAATTTAGCCTGGTTAAAATAGGCGCCCGATAAACTGGTCCAAGCATCGGAGTTTTGAGGCATTAACAGGGTCCATTTGTTATAGGCTATTGCTGCAGAATCCCAACGTCCACGCTGCGCAGCCAAGGCGCCGCGATTGCGCAATTCAATTTCATAAACCTGATAATAGCTGCGTAGATAGGGGTTGTTGGGATACAAACGCTCGGCATTGTATTTCCAGTAAAACAAAGCATCGTAATCGTTTTTAAGTTTAAAACTGGCCAAACCTAAATTTAAATATCCGTTAACATAGCGGGGATGCAGTTCAATGGCATGTTTCAAGAATTTTATTCCTTTGTTAAGCGCTGCGGTGCGTTTTAAATCACCAAGTTTGTCTTTAAGCTGATTTAATGTTTTGAGGGCTGTTTTGTACGATTCGGTCGTAGGAGCCCCCGATTGCGCTAATGCCTGCTTGGCATCTTCTATAGCTTGGTAAAGTTCATTTAACTGACCAATGTTACGAGTAGTTTTACCAATAAGGGCCTGGGTTATAAAACGATCTTTGGAATTAAATTCTAAAATATCGGCATCGGTTATTTTAAGAGTCCCGTTGTAATCGTTAAAACGGGTAGAATCCTGTCCAGGTACATTTTTACCGGTTACCTCTTTGGTATCGGCCAAATCGACCCATCGGGCTCCGGCATTCCCTAAAACCAACACCGAGTGGGGCATGGTTTTTACATCTTTTAAAAAGAGCGTAACGTCGTTTTTCCAATCCCAGTTGCGTTCCCAGGTTTTCATGCCAAACAACACACCAACTCCCAATAAAGTAGCGTACATGCCGGTTCGCGGCATCCAATGCGCATAATGAAACTCATTAGTTTCAGATTTTTTCGAAAAAAAGCGCTCAAATAAAAACAATATAAAAAATCCGAGGGCTATGCAAAAGCCAATATTGGAATGAAAAATCAAGCGTTCACCCATGGTTGCGCCAATATCCATCAAAACGTTTCCAATCATCAGTGCAAATACGATATAGGTCATTAAAGCAAAACCCAAAACATGTTTTTTCAAAGTAAGTTTAACGGCATAAAATACCATGGCAAGATGAATACCGATGGAGAGTAAAAAATCCCAGCTAAAAAAATGTCGGTAATGAATGGTATTGTATGAGTAATCCGATGATAAGGGATGTGGAAATAACTGAAGGGTTAAGTATTTTAATAACACATAGCCCTTGGTTGCAAAGCGTTCTTCACCATTGGCCAAAAGGTAGGGATTGTTTAATATCTCAGTATCGGGCACGCCCGGCTTAAGTTTTACAGCAACCAAACGCATGCCAAGATATACCAACATAATTAAATAAAACCAGCTCATGAGGCGGTGAAAGCCATGGGTTTTGTTTCCGCCTAAAATAAAGAGTCCTACTAACACATACAGGATTGGAAACAGCCAAAAAGATCGAATGGGTTTTGCGCCGGGCAGGGCATGTACGTCAAAATCCCGTTTGATATACAACATGAAAAACGCTGAAAGTGCAAAAGTGAATCCAACAAACAAGATGGGACTGTATTGTTTGTTTTTTAACCAACTGGACGGAGACACGATATAAACGAAGAATTCTTTTACATCAAAATTGTTTATGGTAAAAACGTATACTGCAACGGGAATTAAAATTAAAAGCATTACCGCATATTCTTTAGAGAGTAAGGCTAATAAAAACAACAGGCTTGCCCAAAACAAATCCCGTGTTCTTTTAAATTCGAGATATTTAAAGGTATAAAGCAGGGTAAGAGAAATAAAAATTAATGAAAATATCTCATCCCGGCTTTTAACGTTGGCAATGGCTTCAGAATGGATGGGATGCATTGTAAAAAGTAATGCAGAAATAAAGGCTAAATCCGGAAGCGTTCTAAAAATATAACGGGCAAACACCAAATACAAAAACATACAACCCAGGGCATAAGTCCATATATTATTAAAGTGCCGGACTTTGGCGCCGTATACCTGGCAATCAACTTCGTTAAAAATTCCATCTACATTCAAATCTTCATTAAAGTCGTTTTGAAAGTTTTTATTTAAATCCCAGCACGGATAACATTCGTTTCCTTCGGCTATTCCGTTTTGATTTTTATCTACAAAATCGTTGTATTCGTAATTGGTTTCCGGCCGCCCGCAGGGGGTAATGTAATTTACCGGGTCTTTATCCAGTACGCCGTTGCGATTTGAATCCTCAACCTTCATGTACAATCCGGTACGGTAGGGGCCAATAAACTCTTGCTCAAGGGCAAAACTCACCACCGATAAGGGACGGTAACGTCCTCCGGCAAGCTGATCGGTAGCACACATGCGTCTGTAAAAACTTTCGTAGGCATCTTTGGTTAAAATATCTTTTATACCACGAACGCCTTTAATAACATGATCGTTTTGATGTATAATAATTCCATCGTCCAGTGCGTATTCCCCGTTAATGGAGGTTATGTAAAAGGTAAAGCCAATGATTCCAATAATAACCATGGCTATTTTTTCATTAAAAAATGGAAAATACCGAAATCGGGTTTCGCGCGTGGGGAGAACTACCGTGAACGATTCCAGATTTTTTCTTGATTTTGCCTGAGCTGCGTTTTTCGTTTCTTTTAAAGCCATAAAGAGTTTTTAAAGATACAAAAACGTTGCATGTAAACCTAAATGTTTAACTTAAGGGTCATCATACTAAATTTAACAAGTTGCCTGGTCTACGCTAAGAGATTAATCCAAGATGTATGTTTGAAATAACGGACCTCTGTGTTTTTATGAAACCAATGGTAATGGCGTATCTTTTTATTTGGCTGGCCTACACCTATGCGGCGGTTCGTTCGAAACATACCCTAAAATCCGGCTTGTATTGGTTGGTTTGCACATTGCTTTTTACCTTGGGCTTAAGCGTTTCTAAAATGCTGCAAATAGGCAGTGTTTTTTCTGTTTTTTTAATGTTACAGGCATTAAAGACCCCTAAAATAAAACCTTTGGGGAGAGGTGTATTTTATGCCTTGGTATTGGTTTGGGCCTTTGCGCAGTTTAACGGGTTACAATATAATGTTAATTCGCTCATAGGGGTTTCAACCTTGTTGAGTAATGCAGAAACAATTCGAATTTTGGCGGTTTGGGTCCTTGGTCTCGAGATTTTGGAGATGGCCTACCATAAATTTAAGATTGTTACCCGCTGCATAAAATCCAATTATTTAAAGGCCTTATGTTTTGGTATTTTTTTTAGTTTGCTAAACCTTTATTTAAACCTTGAATGGCATTTGTTTATGGTAATGGAAAGCTGGGTGCTATTCCGAGCCCTCGGTTTTTTTATGACTTCGTTTCGGCTGCGGAGCCGTTTGAATTGGATAACCAAATGCGTATTTATTGCAGGCCTTTCATTATATTTTTTTAATCATATAGAAAACACCTCGAACCTTTTTATTAAACAGGCTGCTCGTAATTGGCAGGTAAAGCAAAATGCAAATACAGATTCGTTGTTTGCAAATTGGTTTTTGCGTGTTAAAACAGATTCTGCATTAGGTAATTTAATTGCATTTTTACCTCAGTCCGATGCCGAACTTAATACGCGTATTCGAAGCCATGCCGGGTTTTTAAAAGATCAAAAACAATTGAGTTATTCCATACTTTCAAAACGGCAGGGAATTGTATTAAAATCTAAACATGCATTTTTAAATACTACAGCACCCTTATTTAATAGTGCTTTTAAAGGTTATGAAGGGTTTAATTCATCCAATGGCTTATACAAATCGGGTAAGGACACAGCGTTTTATATAGCCGAGTTGCCGGTAAATTCAGAGTATTCCATCCGTTTATTTTTTAACCCCATGGCATTTAATGGTTTTACAGAACCGTCCTTACTCCCGGACTCCGATACCGAAGCCGGCTTGTTTTTTAACCCCTTGGTCGTTCCAAAGTTATTGGATTTTAAAGGGCAATGTTTATGGCAAGGTGCTGCCTTAGTGGAAAAGACCCAAAAAGTTTATTTACAAAAATTAAAATACGGTAGCTCTTGGCAATTTAATGTAATTAAAATCTCCCGGGTTACGATTGTATCGATTTTAGCATCCTTGGTTTTAGTCATGCTGTTGTTTGAGCGTTTTGTTTTTATCGTTTTTAATGGAGACCGTTATATTAAAACGTTTAAAACCAGTATATGGCATCAAAATGTTTGGATAGGTGCCGGATTAAGTGCCATTATTACCGCACTTATTTTAATTTGGGTTTTTAATGAGTTTCAATCAGAACAAGAAGCTTTGCAAACCCAACGTGGAATTGCTTTGGCGGTTTCTGTAGCTGAGGATTTTAAAAAAGAATTTCAAAATGCCTCGGTATACGACCCTCAACAAAGAGAACTTTGGAAGCAAAAATGCTTTGAACTTCAATTGCAGCAACAGGTTCCGGTAATGTTGGTAGATTCTCAAGGGAGGGCCTTGTTTCATTCCTTTAATTATATACCCGGCAAGCCTGTTTCGGATGTATGGGAGGCGCGGATAAATCCCCAAAGCTTTTCTATTAATTTAAAGAACCATTCAACCTGGTATTTTTCTGAAATTCGCTTTGCTTCGGGCTCAAAACGCTTGTTTGCGGGTATAGAAAACTCCAAAGAAGCAAGGCGTCTGCAATTGGTTCAATTTAAACTTGCCAACCGCTTTATTTATTTTGCATTAATTTTTTTATTTGTTGGAACAGGGTTATCTGCGGTAATTAATTATCGAATTATAAAACCTTTACGACAATTAGGCGAACAGCTACCCAAAATTTCACTCGATCAAACCAATTATAAAATTCAAATCAGTGGATCGGGCGATTTGGCTCAACTCATTCAGTCTTACAACCGCTTAATTGATCGTATCGAAAACAACCTGGAGGTTATTAAACTAAAGGAACAGTCAAAAGCCTTAAAAAATCTGGCACTTCAGGTTGCTCACGACATTCGAAATCCGTTAACTCCACTGAAATTAAATCTGCAGTATTTGATTCATGTATTTGAACGGGATCCCGAAGCTTTTTCTATTCAGTTTCAGTCCAAGGCGCATCAATTAATTCAGCAAATAGAACATATAAACCAGATGGTTCAGCGGTTTTCTGATTTTTCCGGTTCCGAAAGCATTAAAATTCAATCTCTGGAATTTGAACCTCTTTTAAATGCTGCGCTGTCTTTAATACCTCAGAAGGTCCAAGTAAACCTTTCAAATACTTCCGCCCTTACCATTATGGGCGAATCTCAAAGTGTATTAAGAGTTTTAAACAATCTGCTTCAAAATGCGGTTCAGGCAATGGAACATAACACCACACCGCGAATAACCATAAATACTTTTAAAAACGATGAATCCAGGGCCATTATTGAAATTGAAGACAACGGAAAAGGAATACCCGCGGAACGTAGAACCCAATTATTTAAATACCAGTTTAGTTCCAAAACCAGCGGATCTGGAATGGGCTTAATGCTTTCTCAGGAACTTATGAAAGCAATGGGAGGCCAAATCGAATATTATGAACCGGTTTTGGGTGGAACGGGATTTAGGCTTTTTTTTAAAGTATAAAATACTGAAAAACAGCAATTTAGCTTTTTATAAACTCCTGTTTTTTTAGTACCTTTGCAACCTTAATACCTATGGCAAAATTTAGAAAAGAAGACGCCCTCGAATACCATGCCCAGGGCCGTCCCGGTAAAATCGAAGTTATTCCAACCAAGCCCTACAGCACTCAACGGGATCTAACTTTAGCCTATTCACCCGGTGTAGCAGAACCTTGTTTAGAAATTGAAAAAAATCCGGAAGATGCCTATAAATACACTTCCAAAGGCAATTTGGTGGCGGTAATTTCAAACGGTACGGCAGTGCTGGGTTTGGGAGACATTGGGGCCTTGGCTTCAAAACCGGTAATGGAGGGAAAAGGCCTTTTATTTAAAATTTTTGCAGATATCGATGTGTTTGATATTGAGGTAGACACCAAAAATATCGACGCGTTTGTACAAACGGTTAAAAACATTGCCCCCACCTTTGGCGGAATTAATTTAGAAGACATCAAAGCGCCCGAGTGTTTTGAAATAGAACGCCGGCTTAAAGAAGTCTTGGATATACCACTGATGCACGACGATCAACACGGAACTGCTATTATTTCGGCGGCCGGTTTGCTTAATGCTGTTGAATTGTCTGGTAAACAAATGAAAAACATTCGGTTGGTTATTAATGGCGCCGGTGCTTCGGCCAATTCTTGTGCAAAAATGTACCTAGCGGTTGGAGTAAAAAAAGAAAATATTATCATGCTGGACAGCAAAGGGGTCATTCATGAGGGACGTAACGATTTAGACGAATACAAACGCTTTTTTGCCCGTCCAAAAAAGGACCTTGAAACCCTTGAAGATGCCATTAAGGGGGCCGATGTTTTTGTGGGCTTGTCCAAAGGAAACATCCTTAGTTCCGACATGGTTCGTAAAATGAATAAAAATTGCATTGTATTTGCCTTGGCCAATCCAACCCCGGAAATTTCCTACGAAGAGGCGGTTGCAGCGCGAAAAGACATTATCGTTGCCACCGGGCGCAGCGATAACCCCAATCAGGTTAATAATGTCTTAGGGTTTCCATTTATTTTCAGGGGCGCCATGGATGTTAGAGCCACCACCATTAACGAGGCTATGAAACTGGCTGCTACCAAAGCCATAGCACAGTTGGCCAAGGAGCCGGTACCGGATTATGTGAACCTGGCCTACGGATCTGCCAATCTCGCTTTTGGTAAAAATTACATAATTCCAAAACCCATTGACAACCGTTTGATTGTAGAGGTGTCTTCAGCCGTAGCCAAGGCTGCGGTCGAAAGCGGCGTTGCCCGCCGAAACATAAGCGACTGGAATGCCTACCGGATTGAATTGGAAAACCGTCTGGGCAAAGACAACAAGCTCATGCGCAGCTTGGCGGACAAAGCCAAACGAAACCCAAAACGCATTGTTTTTGCAGAGGCAGACACTTATAAAATATTAAAAGCAGCCCAAGTTGTTCGGGATGAGGGTATTGCCCATCCTATTTTACTTGGTAATCAACAAAAAATACAACTTTTAGCCCAGCAGCATAATTTAGATTTAACCGACATGCCAATTATAGATCCGGTTTCTGACGATCAGGAAAGCAACCGACTGTCGTTTGGAGATTTTTTATGGAAAAAACGTCAACGGCGGGGACTTACCCAGTACGATGCCCGAAAGCTGATGCGGGACCGAAATTATTTTGGATGCATGATGGTGGAGCAGGGTATGGCCGATGCCATGATCAGCGGATTAACCCGTAAATACGGACAACCCATTCGTCCTGCATTGCAAATTATTGATTTGGAGCAAGATGTAAAAAAAGTAGCCGGTTTGTACATTCTGGTTACTAAAAAAGGACCGTATTTTTTTGCCGATACAACCATGAATGCCGACCCAACGGCAGAGGAGCTGGCCGATATAGCCTTGTTAACAGCTGCTAAAGTTCAACAATTTAACGTAAAACCCCGAATGGCGCTGTTATCGTATACCAATTTTGGTTCTACACCAGGACAGGTGCCTGAAAAAGTTTCCAAAGCAGTAGAAATTTTACACCAACAGCACCCGGAATTGATTGTGGACGGTGACATTCAGGCAAATTTTGCCCTTAACAACAATTTATTGAAAGAACAATTTTCGTTTAGTAAACTGGTAGATCAAAACGTGAATACCTTTATTTTTCCCAATTTGGCTGCAGGAAACATTGCCTATAAAATGATGCAGGAATTGAGCGGTGCTGAGGCTATTGGACCGGTTCTGATGGGATTAAAAAAACCGGTTCACATCCTGCAATTAGGAAGCAGTGTGAGAGAAATTGTCAACATGATCATTCTTTCAGTAATCGACGCACAGAAAAAAAATTAAGCCCATGTATTATATTGTTGGTAAGGTTGTTTCGCTTAAACCCACCTTTATAGTGGTTGAATGCCGGGGAATTGGATACGGATTTTATATTTCGCTCAGAACCTATTCTCAAATTTCAGAACAGCAAGAAGTAAAAATATTCACCGAATCTTTATACAGTCGCGACGATTTGCCCAAAACCTATGGTTTTTTTGAAGAAGCCGAGCGGGAATTGTTCCGAAAACTGGTGTCGGTTAGTGGTGTGGGTGGAAACAGCGCTCTTTTACTCTTATCGAGCTTAGCCCCACAAGATATAGAAACTGCTATTAATACCGCCAATGTAGCACTTTTAAAAACCATTAAAGGAATTGGAGAAAAAACAGCTCAGCGCATTGTAGTAGATCTTAAAGGTAAACTAGGCAAACACGAGGGCGGAATTGCAAGTATTTTAAATGCCCAGCATACTAAATCCCAGGATGAAGCGTTATTGGCTTTAATGACTCTTGGATTTAATAGAACAATGGCTGAAAAAGCCATTGAACGTGCGCTTAATCAAGGCCTTTCGCTGGATACTAAACCCGATATTATTATCAAATCGGCTTTAAAATTTTTATAAAAGGTGCATTTTGGAAATGTTCGATACGTACTTGCTGGACTTTCCTTTGTATTAATCAGCTGGCACATGGGCAACAAGCCCACCGTTCCGGTGAATAAGGGGACCCCTAGACCGGTATATTACCCTACGCATACGTTTCCTCCCGATACCCCCCAACTCATATTGCCGTATCCCTTTCCAAAAACCTTAAAACCCTATTCCCGTTTTTCTCAAGATTCGAAATGGTACCTGGGTAATCCCTCCAATTTAAAAACGGATTTGTTGTATTTTCCAGCCACTCAGGAATCTGTCTCTTATACACATCTCCGAGCCCACGAGACGTAGAGGAATCT
>CAWUNH010000013.1:0-12187 GCA_963923435.1 uncultured bacterium | reverse complement strand
GCTTTGTAAACAATGCCCAAGGGGATGTTCATGGAAATTCGGCTGTATTCCTGGGGACCGTTTTTAAGTCCCTGACCTTCGGTTTTGAGGGGGTACAAATCAATCCATTCATTGGTTTGTGGATGTTGACCTTTGGGGTTAAAGTAAAAGGCACTTAACCCAGCAAAGCCCATAAGGTAGTGATCAACATCAGAAAACAGACTGGGTTTTGAGGGCGTTTCAAAGAGCGAGGTAAAGGGCCAGCCAGAGGAGGAACCGGTGTGTCCTAAATATAAAACCCCCTCCATGCGCGTGCTTAATTCGATTATATTAGATTTAAAATTTAAATTTCGGTTTTTTCGAACCAAATCTTTTGAAAGCGCATCGTCTCCGCTGACGGTAATTTGAGACAATTTGCCATTGATATTTAAAAACTCATTTAATCTGTAACGGCCACCCAATGCAAGACTGTAACGCATGGCGGAGGGATTAAAATCTTTAAAGGAGTTGGTGGTTCCTACTCCCTCAGCGCCTCCCAAATCACCCAAAAAACCGGAAGTTCCGGCATTAAAATAAATTTCTTTTCTGTATTTTTTCCAGCTGGAGGTTTGAAAGGGAATTTGTGCGAATATCCCATAACTCAAAAACGAACAAAGCAGGCTTAAATAAATTTTGTTCATAACGTTCAAATATACGATTTTAAACGGTTGAATCTAGCAAAAATCAATAAGCTATTCACAATAGCCTGTTATTTTGTTACTTTACAAATAAATTCACTGTAGCAAATGGAACCGGCAAGAATTCACCTTATGGTGGATGATCAGACACTATACGGATTGGTGTTTTATAAGAACAGGTTGGTTAAAACCTTTCAAACGTCAATAGATTCTTTATCATCTGAGTTTTTAAAATCGATTTTTACAGATAAATCCCAAATCAATCAACAGGAAGCATTGGTTTATATTTTTATACGTAACGCGTTGTTTACGATTGTTCCTCAGGCATTCCAGGACGATACCTGCAATTTAAAAACCATGGAACTTTTAAGCGGTCCCTTAGTAAACCATCATATTTTTAGCCATTCCAAGGGGGACAATAGCTACCTTCAGGCGCTGCCCTTGCCCATTTGGGATTTTTTTAATCAGCAATTTGATCGTATTCGTTGGGTTAGTGTTCCTGAGGTATATGAATTTTTTACCCTACAAAAATCTTTTGCGAACATGAAAGTTACCCTTTCCTGGCACCATCAACTTTTAATTGTTTTATTTTTTGACCGCCAAAAGCTTGTTTTTTGTAATTCCTACAAGGCAAAAGATTTAACCGAGGTTCTTTATTATATTTTGTTTGTTCAACAACAATTTATTAGTCCAAAAATTATAGATTACATACAAGTATTTACCGATCTAACCAGTTCGGTAGAGCTAAAATCCAAACTCGAATTTTATTTTAAATCAACTCACATCCAGTTGGTAAACCCTTCTTTGGATTCTGCACTACCAAATTCTGAACCCTTGCTGCAAATACCGGAATTGTATACTTTAAATTTATGCGTATAATTGGTGGTAATAATAAAGGTTTGCGAATAACCCCGCCCGTTGGACTAAAACTACGGCCTACCACAGACTTTGCAAAAGAAGCTTTATTTAACATGCTTCAAGTTAATACGGATTGGTCTGAAACCGAGGCATTGGATTTGTTTTCCGGAACAGGTAATATCGCTTTTGAACTCGCCTCCAGGGGTTGCAAATCGGTTACGGCAGTAGAAAAACAAAAAGTTGCCCATGATTTTATTCGCCGTTTTTCAAATGAAAAAAAAATAACACTGCAGGTATTTGGAACCGACGTGCGGATTTTTATGCGAAAAAACAAACGTGCATTTGATTTGGTTTTTGCAGACCCGCCCTATGATTTAGATTTTTTAGATCAATTACCGGAGTTAATATGGCAACATCATTTGGTAAAACCCAATGGACTGCTTGTTATAGAGCACGGACATAAAAATAAATTTGAACATTGCCCTGAATTTATACAGCAACGGCAGTACGGAGCTGTACATTTTTCATTGTTTAGGAGGAAGATTTAAAATCCCAGGTCTCTAAAAATTTTGTCGTGTACGTACCGGCTTTAAACGCTTCGTTTTGCATTAATTTTAAATGAAACGGTATGGTCGTTTTTACACCTTCAATTACGTATTCACTCAATGCCCGTTGCATTTTAGCCAATGCTTCTTCGCGGGTTTGAGCCACGGTAATTAATTTACCAACCATGCTGTCGTAATTGGGAGGTATTACATATCCGCTGTAAACATGCGAATCCACACGAACCCCATGGCCACCGGGAGTGTGCAAGGTGGTTATTTTACCGGGTGAGGGAGTAAAGTTTTTAAAAGGGTCTTCTGCGTTAATTCGACATTCAATGGCATGCAATTGTGGGGTATAATTTTTTCCGGAAATAGGTACTCCGGCAGCCACTAAAATTTGTTCACGAATTAAATCGTAATCGATGACCTCTTCGGTTATGGGATGTTCTACCTGTATTCGGGTATTCATTTCCATAAAATAAAAATTCCGGTGTTTATCTACCAAAAATTCAACCGTACCAACCCCTTCGTATTTAATGGATAGTGCTGCCTGAACGGCTGCTTGCCCCATGGCTTCTCGCAATTCTGGAGTCATAAAAGGCGAGGGGGTTTCTTCAACCAGTTTTTGGTGCCTGCGTTGAATGCTGCAATCGCGTTCGCTTAAATGACAGGCTTTGCCATGTTGATCGCCTACAATTTGAATTTCAATATGGCGGGGTTCTTCAATAAATTTTTCCATGTACATGGCCCCATTGCCAAATGCAGCCTCGGCCTCTTTACTGGCCGATTCCAAGTGCGCTTCCAATTCTTCTTCTTTCCAGATAATTCGCATACCGCGACCACCACCACCGGCCGTTGCTTTTATAATAACCGGATAACCGATCGATTTGGCAATGGCTTTAGCTTCTTTTGCAGTACCCAGTAATCCATCCGAACCCGGAACACAGGGGACACCCGCTTTTTTCATGGTAGCCTTGGCATTGCTTTTATCGCCCATGGCATGAATCATTTCCGGACTCGCCCCTATAAATTTTATATTGTTAAGTTGGCAAATTTCACTGAATTTGGCATTCTCACTTAAAAAGCCATAACCCGGATGAATTGCATCGGCATTGGTAATTTCTGCGGCTGCAATGATACTGGCCATGTTCAAATAACTTTGTTTACTGGGAGGCGGACCAATGCAAACTGCTTCATCGGCAAACTTTACATGCAGAGAATCTTTATCTGCTGTCGAATAAACGGCCACCGTTTTAATGCCCATTTCACGACAAGTGCGTATAATACGAAGTGCAATTTCACCTCGATTGGCAATCAGAATTTTTTTAAACATATAAGATTATTGAATTAACTGGGATCCACTAAAAACAAAGGCTGGTCGTATTCTACAGGCGAGGCGTCGTCTACCAATATTTTAACAATTTTACCTTTTATATCGCTTTCAATTTCATTGAACAATTTCATGGCTTCAATAATACATACCGTTGTACCGTTTTCTACGCGGTCGCCTACATTTACAAAAGGTCCTTTATCTGGACCGGGTGAACGGTAAAAGGTACCAATCATGGGCGATTTAATGGTTTGCAACCCGGAGTCCGGATTTATTACCGTTGCTGCAGGAGCTGGTTTGGATTCCGTAACAGGAAGGGTTGAACTTGCCGGAGCAGAAGGTACTGGCATTCGTAATGTGCTCACGGCCGTGGTTTCAAGACCGGAATTATGCACTTTAATATGAAGTTTTACGGGGCCTGAATCCAATTCAAGCGCGGCAATGCCGGATTTAGATACAAATTTGATGAGTTCCTGAACATCCTGAATGTTTGAAATCAATTCTTTATTAACTGGTTTGATTGAACTTTTTACCGCTTTTGAAGTGGTTTGAGATTTTGTAGATTTTTTTTTCATATCCTTCGGTTACAAAAATACGTAAATTATAAACTATGCTAGAATTAATGGATAAAATATTGAAAATCAATGCATTAAATATAGCTAGCCGGTCTTATAAAACCACCCTCAAGCCTTGCATTGCTTTGACTTTGTGAAACTTTTTATTCGAGGGTGCCGTTTCGCTGGGCCTCTTTTTTGTATCCTATTAGACGAAAGGTCCAAAATGCTATTCCAAAAATAACCAATGCTGAAAAAACAATGTCCGGTCCCAAACCTAAAGCTTTCATGCCTTTGAATGTCATTAAGGAAAAATCACCAATTCCGTTGAAGATGTCCGTCCAGGTAATCATGAGCGTTGCCATTATGTTTTTGTTTTTTGGTTGTGTATGATATTATGTAAGTTTACACAAATGTACAAAATTTAAAACGTGTTACATGCATTAAAATCGGGATACCGTGCATCTTTAGGATATATGTTATTTTTTGGATCTCTGTCCTTGAGTATTTATTTTTTTTTACCGGAACCACTCAGTGTAAAGAGTGGAGATTTCCCCTTTGTTAATAACCAATTGGCTCCCCATACCTGTGCGTGGTTAAACCTGCTGGCCTTTGGTGTTTTAATGTTTCAGATGTATAAACTTTCGGATAGCGATGAGGTTTTAAAAAAGCAAAATTTTATACCTGTTTTTTTAGTCCTGGTGCTTTGGCCATTGATGGGTAAAAGGAGCCAGTGGGACCTTAATCTATGGCATCAGTGTTTTTGCATAATTTCGTTTAGAGGTTTATTTGCAACCTATCGCAAGGATTTTCAAGAACGAAAACTGTTTGATGCTGCATTTTATTTAGGATTGGATTATTTACTTTGCGGTCAGGGTTTAGTTCTGTTGGGTCTTTTTATTGTAACCCTGTTTCGATTAAGGTCTTTTAAATGGAAAGAAGTTTTAAGTGTTGGAGCGGGATATGCTGCGCCCCTCATTGTTTACAGTCTTGTAAATTGGTATGTGGAAGGTCAGTTTGATCGTGTTTTTTACCTGACCTTGAATTTTAAACAACCGCATGATTTTGAATGGAAGGCGGCATTGGTGTATTCGCAATTTCTATTAGGGTTTATTTGTATTGCGGCCTTTGAGTTTATGCGTAAAAATAAAATAGGAGTGTACGCTAAACAACATACCATGCATCAACTTTTGGCATTGTGGATGTTTTGGAATTTGATTCAAAGTTTTTGTTTGCCCAATTCGCCGTATCAACAATTATCTTATAGTTTGGTGCCTTTGAGCCTTTATCTTGGGGAGTATTTTGCACTCTCAAAACGCGAGGCCTTTTGGAACACCATCTTGGGGTTTGTACTTTTATTTTTGATTATAGAAAGCACCCAGGATCGGTGGCACTGGTTTTAAGTTAAAGCATCAAGCGCTTTTTTTAAACGCTGCTTACAGGTTTCCGGTCCAAGAAGGGCCATGGTTTCAAACAGCTGGGGACCTCCCGAACGTCCGGTAATAAACACGCGTAGCAGTTGCATGTCCAGGGGGCCCTGAGTTTTTGAATAGTGTTTAAAACAATCGTTTAATGTATTGGCCTGAAAAGGGTTAATGTCACCCAAAAGTGTGTAAAATCCCTCCCATTTATTACGGTCTTCGATGTTCCATTTTTTTTCAATAACAGCGCTATCGTAGCTTTCTGGGGCAATAAAAAGAAAAGAACCCAAATTCCAAAATTCATGTATAAATTGGGCTTTTTCTTTAACCAAACGGCAGAACTCTTCTAAAAAATTAAGGTTGGGATGAAAGCCCATTTCTTGTATTAGCGGCATCACTGCAAGTGCCAGTTCGCCGTTGCTTTTAGAGCGTAAATACTGTTGATTAAACCATTTGGCTTTATCTGGATCAAATTTAGCACCACTTTTATGAACTCGTTCAAAATCAAAACGTTGCGACATTTCATCTATACTCATAATTTCATTTTGATCCCCTGGATTCCAGCCCAATAAGGCCAAAATATTAATAAATGCCTCAGCAAAATATCCACTTTCTTTGTATCCAGTATAGGGTTCTGCTTCTCTGGGATCTTTCCAGCTGAGCGGAAATACGGGAAAACGGGCTTCGCGCTTCGAAATTTTGCCGTTACCATCCGGATTTAAAATTAAAGGCAGGTGAGCCCATTGGGGCATTTCGGCAACTCGGTTTAAATAGGTATAAATTAAAATATGGGCCGGGGCACTGGGCAGCCATTCTTCTCCACGGACGGCATGTGTTATTTTCATTTCCAAGTCGTCTACAATATGAGCCAAATGGTAGGTGGGCATTCCATCGCTTTTTAATAACACTTTGTCGTCAATTTGTGAGGAATGTACCACAACCCATCCACGAATTAGATCAAAAAAACGAATGTCTTCCTGTCTGGGTACCTTTAAACGGATTACAAATTTTTCTCCCTGCTCCATTAAACGCTTTACCTCTGTTTCCGGCAACGTTAAGGAATTTCGCATGTTTTGCCGGCTCAGGGCATTGTACTGCGGCGATGAAACCTTGGCAGCTTCCATACGCTTGCGCATGGCATCCAGTTCTTCGCTGGTATCAAAGGCATAATAGGCATGCCCGGAGGCAATTAATTGATCGGCATACTTTTGGTATATACCCGTTGCTTTGCGCTCGCTTTGACGGTAAGGGGCATAGGGACCATCTCCAAATCCCACACCTTCGTTGGGGGTTATGCCACACCATTTTAAAGCCTCAATAATATAGGCTTCGGCCCCTTCAACAAAACGGGTTTGGTCTGTATCTTCAATGCGTAAAATAAAATCGCCGCCGTGGCGTTTTGCAAATAAATAATTAAATAATGCCGTGCGAACGCCTCCCATGTGCAACCCGCCGGTTGGACTGGGAGCAAACCTAACACGAACCCGTCGATTGCTCATTTTGCAAAGATATTTGAATTATTTTTAAACCCAGCTTATGCCATCCTTGGATTTTTTTTTAGCTGTTTACGAAATTGTTCGGCTTATTCCCAAAGGCCGGGTCAGTACCTACGGTGCCATTGCCAAAGCCTTGGGGGCACCGGGTAGTGCACGTACAGTGGGTTATGCCATGAATGCATCTCATTATAAAAACCCTCCGGTTCCTGCACACCGGGTATTAAACCGAAAGGGGTGGTTAACCGGAAAGCATCACTTTAAAACCCCCAAAACCATGCAAAGGCTTTTGGAAAAAGAAGGACATTGTATTGTAAACGATGCACTTTTAAATTTTGATAAGGTGTTTTGGGATCCTCTGCGGGAATTACAAGGCTAAGGCTTTAGGTTTTAAAATGCGTATCCGGGGTTTGTGCTGGTACAAATAAGAAGCGGTTATAACCTGATGTTCTGCAATTACAGCGGTTGAAGCATAATATGGAATAAGATCCTCCGGTTCACAGAGTGCTACATCATCTGGAAAATAACCATACCCCTTGTAACTGTTTTGTTCAATGTGCACAAAACTAAATTCTCCGGATGATCTTCCCTTATCAATAATTAATGCATTGGGATGGGAAAAAGTATACCGATGGATCAGCGGTAAAATCCGTTGGTTGTAGGCGCTTATTTCTTCATTGCCTGAGCAGAGTCCTAGACAGTTTTGAACGGAATGTCCAAAACAAACGGATTCGCTGGTTTGTAATCCACAAAACTTGGCACATAAACGGTACTCTGAGATCCAGGCATTGAGCGTTTCATAGGCTGCTGCTTTAGTTTTAAAAAAGCGTAATGGGTTTACAGATTCAAACGAATCACGTAGTTGAAGGCGTATGGGCTCATCCGGGTTAATAATGCAATCGATTGTATAGGGTAATAACATTTGTTTTCGCACAGTATTGTAACGGGGCTGCCATTGTTTAATGGCTTCGTTTTCTTTTAACAAAGCAATTAAAGGGCTTCCGGTGCATTCAAAACTAATCGAATGCACTTCCTGCATCATACGTTTAGCTTTGCTTGAGCTTGCATTTGCATGAGCCTGGGCACGTTTTCGAAGGTTTTCGCTTTTACCGATGTAAATAATTTCGTTTTTAATATTGTAAAAAAAATATATACCACAGGCCGGTGGTAAAGAATCTAAAAGTTTTGGCAGGCGTGCTTTTAGTGCGGGTTGCATAATCGATTCCAAGCCTTTTTGTTTCCAAATTGGATCCACCGATTTTATTGCTAAAAGACGTTCAAACAATAGTGCGGTGGCCCGGGCATCTCCAAAAGCTCTGTGCCGGTGTTCAATTTCAATACCCAAACTGGAGCACAAGGCTCCCAAACTATAAGAGGTATGACCGGGCAACAGTTTACGACTTAACCGAACGGTGCAAAGGGTGTCGCACTCAAAAGAATACCCCAGCGATTGAAATTCAGATTTAATAAATTGATAGTCAAAGGCGGCATGATGCGCCACAAAAACACGATTTTCGCAGCGCGAACGGATTTCTTCGGCAATTTCATAAAATTTTGGGGCATGTTCAACCATAGCATTTGTAATGCCTGATAGGTTAATGAAATACGGATTAATAGGACATTCTGGATTAATCAGGGTATGAAATTCATCTACGATTTGCAAACCATCGTGAACAATAATGCATATTTCAGTAATTCTGCTGCGGGCATAATCAAATTTTCCACCACAGGTTTCAATATCCACTATGCAAAACACATTTAAAGGTATTGGGTGTTTAAGTTGATTGGTGCTATAATGTGTAGTAATTGATGGTATTATTTAATATTCCTCTATATTTGCCCAAAGGGCAATTAGCTCAGCTGGTTTAGAGCACTACCTCGACAAGGTAGGGGTCACTGGTTCGAACCCGGTATTGCCCACTCGGTGGGGTTATTTTTTTAATCGGCATGGTACTTTAAAAAAGTCCAATACGTTTTGGGTTGATCTGGAAAAGTGATGCAAATTTTTAATTCACCCTTTAAATGTGTTGTTTCTGTATAATAACCGGATTGGGTTTTTTTAAACGGAACGTATTGATCATTATGCTCAAGATAAAGTTGTATAGCATCTTTTGTATGAATTTCAAATACGTTAGAACTTGAATGTATCGTGTACTCCAGAGGCGCTTGAACGACTTTGAGCTTGCATTTAGGCGGATAAATGCTTGCCGGTTTTAAATAAGGTTTTTTTAAAGTTTCTTGAAGCACTTTTTGAGGATTAAAGCCAAATTTTACGGTGTATTGCAAATCGGAATCAAAGCTTTCAAAATCAGATTTGCGAATTGGAAGCGTTGTTAAACACCATTCGGGATTTTCCGGATAATGAGAAAAAATAAAGGCGTCGGATGGAGTTAAAAACCAAAAATCATCCAATTCTGAAATCGATTGCAGTCGGCCATTGACCGTTTTACCATAACCGGAACCCCAGGTTACGTCAATTAATTTCCAGGCACCATTAATTTTAACAGCGTTCCAGGTATGGTTGGTTTTGTTGTACGATTGGTTGTTTCGAGAGGAATAGCCTTTGGCGTATCCGTTTATACTTACACATTCCAGTCCCATTAACAAGGCCAGTGATTCAAATAAGGCACTGTATCCGGCACATACCGAAGTTCGGTTTTTAAATACCGATTCACCGTTGGTAGCAGCATAGTGTCCGGAATTGTATCCGTCGTCGTCGTATTGAATATGGGTTGCTATCCAAATAAAAATTAATCGGGTTTTGCTGATTTCATTGTTGGCATAGGGTTTTAAATAGTTTACCAGGCGTTCCATGGAAGCGGTTTCGCTCTCCGGTACCGATTTTGCAATTTCATCTAAATAGGTGTAATCCGCTTGCTTTGAATCAGGAGGCGGGTCTGCAGAAACAACGGGTAATTGATCGGAAAAAAAGGGGGTTTCTTTTTTATAAATTGGATTAAAGTTGGAATCTGTATTGGGTTTAGTTTTTTTATCATTTCCTGAAGCGATACCTTCAATCCATAATTCGCAGTGGCTTTTAGTTTTAAATTTAAAGCTGATTTCTTTGGACAGTTCGCTTGCAAACCCGATAAAACGCTGAGGGCTTCGGTTTTCATAAGTTGCTGTATACAAGGTGTATTGTCCATTGCTATCCGGTAAAATTGGCTCATCGCTCCAAAAATCAAACAAGGTATAGCTGGGATTGTAAAACAGGTTGGCGTAATCTTTGCGAACGGAATGGTCCCGTTTTATTTCTTGGGCCATAGCCAAGCGTATGCCCAATAACATAAAAATAAAAACGAACAAAGGCCGGAACCCTTTAGCTATGTAGTTGTCCCCAGCGGTAGCCACGATGTTCTATATTTAAATGGTCGAGAATACGATTAACCACCGTCATGCATGCGGCCTCCACTGTTTGGGGAGGGTTGTAAAAGGATGGACTAGCGGGTAAAACGATGCCACCGGCCCGATCGACTTTTTGCATGTTTTCGATGTGGATGGCATTGTAAGGGGTTTCTCTTACTACTAGAATTAATTTTTTTCGTTCTTTTAAACAAACATCGGCGGCCCGTCCAATTAAATCGTTGCTAATTCCACTGGCAATGCGTCCCAGTGTTCCCATACTGCAGGGGCAAATCACCATGGCGTCGGCCGCAGAAGAACCGGAAGCAACGGGACTAAAAAAATCGGAATTTTGATAATACTTAAAAGGGTATTGTTGGAGCGAAAATTCAGCTTGCTCCTGATTCCATACCGTTTCAGCCGTACTGCTTTGCAAAATGTAAATGTTTTCAAATTGGTTGCGATGGGTTTGCAGCGCATCCATTAACAAACGGGCATAAATACTGCCACTGGCACCGGTAATGGCTAGGGTTAGGGAGGGAAGTTTCATGGTGTAATTTTGTATAAAACAGACAATACCATGATATTGTTGTACAATCCCCGGTTAAAAGCATTGGCTATGGGATTACCAAAATTAATTTGGTTTCCCGCTGTTGCATAATTACGTACCGGTATTACAGAATTGGAATTGCGTAATTCAAACCCCCATCGCGTAAACCATTTTTGAACAGACAGGTTTAGCATTAAATCCAGGCGGTTGAAATTTTGAGAGCTGGTAAATTTTTGATAATTGTATATTTCATTGGAATTCCATAACACCGAAGGTGTTAGTCCGGCTGATACAATATAGGATTTTTTTAATTTGTAATTTACTAAAAAGGGAATATCAAGGTAACGCAACGTTAACAGATATTGCTCGGTATTGTTTTCCGTTGGATTGTGTTGGGACCCTCGTTCAGACACCTGCAATCCGGATTTAAAAAACCAAGCTTTATCTGTTGTGTTTTGAAGGTAAAAACCCAAAGTCCATCCGGCTTTGTTATATCCCGAGTAACCATCGCCGTGAATTTGACAGCCCTGAAGGCCCATTTCGGCATAGCTTTTAAAGGCCGTTTCCTGACCCCATAAAAAACCCGTAAAAATCCAGATCCAGCAGCCTGTGCCAATGCATTTATACAGATTCATAAGTTTTTATAATTCCGTATAAAGTGTCCCGCTCTACCGGTGTTCGGCCAACAGCTCGAATCAGATCTACCAATTCCTGAGTTGAAAGTTTGGGGTGTTGCTCTTCGGCACCGGCCATGCTGTATATTTTGGTTGTATCGTCGATGGTTCCATCCAAATCGTTGGCTCCAAACTGCAGGGATAATTGAGCAGTTTTACGACCAATCATGGCCCAGTACGCTTTAATATGAGGAATGTTATCCAAGTAAATTCGACTAAACGCATAGTTTTTTAAATCTTCTATTAAAGAAACCTCCGGTATTTCGGCCATGGCATTGTCTTTGTTTCGAAATTTTAATGGAATAAAAGCCTGAAAACCTTGCGTTTCATCTTGTAAAAGCCGAAGGCGTTGCAAATGATCAATGCGTTGCAGGTAACTTTCTTTGTGACCGTATAGCATGGTGGCATTTGAAAATTTTCCCATTTTATGCCAAGTTTTGTGAGTATCAAGCCAAAATTGGCTGCTGCATTTTCCTCCGGCAATTTCTTCTCTGAGTGTTTCGTCAAATAGTTCAGCTCCGCCGCCGGGCATGCTGTCCAATCCGGCTTCTGCCAAAAGCGTCAAGCCTTCTTTAATTTCAAGATTTGATTTTTTAAAAATATAATACAATTCTACGGGGGTAAGTGCTTTTATATGCAGTGTTGGCCGGTGAAGTTTAATGCGTTTGAACAAATCTTGATAAAATTCAAAATTTTGTTTTGGTATCACACCACCGGTAATATGAACTTCGGTTACCGGTTGGGCATCGTACGATTTAATGATA
>CAWUNH010000012.1:0-12945 GCA_963923435.1 uncultured bacterium | reverse complement strand
AGCGCTGGGATGAATTTCAAAAGCTGGTTTTTGCATGGCATCGTACATGCTCATCAGTTGAGCAAAAGCCAGATAAGGATTTTCAACCCGAATTAAGGTGCATTCGGAAGGCAAGGCCTGTTCGGGTTTAAAGGTATCGGCCACTAAAACTATGCTGGCCCGCGTTGAATAAATAAACGAAGTATACGCGGGATTGGATAAAAAACTCAGGGTGCCGGGCTGGCTATCGTCCAGTTTACTAATGCCCGAAACCACCGTTTCTGGATTTCCTTCAACATGCCCTTTAACAGTTTGGGCCAATTGCAAGGCGGTAAATTGCATAGGTAAATGTACATAATATTCAGTTTTCGAACGCGAGGAGTCTAATCCAAATCTGTTTTTCAATGTCCCAATGATTTGTGGCAGCGGCTCGAAGAGCCTCTTTTTTATACTGCGGAATTAAAGGCGAAGAAGCCAATTGTTTTAATTGCGCTGCAATATGTTCCGGCTGATGGTGGTCTATAAAATGGCCGCATGGAAATTGTGTTAAAAGCGCTTCCAGTTCTGGCAGTCGGCTGCACAAAACGGGTATACCCGCCTCAAAATAATCAAAAATCTTATTGGGCAAACTGTATTTATAATTTAGGTTATTGGGTTTATCAATACTTATACCAATATCTGCAAGCCGTGTGTAGGCAAATAGTTCCGATTTTGAAATTCTTGGAATGCACCGAATGCGGTTTTCAAATCGCGGCTGCATTGACCGTTCGTAAATTTTATTCCACACATCCCCCGAACCAATAATACATAAATACATTTCGGGTAAAAAAGCCATGGCCTCAATCAATTCCTCGGCTCCGCGATCTTTATTAATTCCGGCGCCCTGTAGTATTACCAGTGTTTTAAATTCGGGCAATCCCAGTTCTTTTCGGGTAGGATAAATAAGGGGCCTGGGTTTAAGAACCGGCACATTTCTTACTACTTCAAATTTAATGCCGTACGTTGCCTCATAAGCCTTTGCAATAGAATGGCTCACGGTAATGCGGGCATTGGTTTGAGGCAAGAGTTTCCGCTCTAAAAAGCGCCATACGGCTTTTTTAATTGGATGGTTTTGTAATTCGGGTACCTCGCAAAAGTATTCATGACTGTCGTAAATCAATTTGCTTTTTAAACGTTTTTTTGCCCTAACCGAAGCCCAGAGTGTGTCTAAATCATTGGCTATTATAAGTTGGGGCTTGTAGTGTACCAACTTAAAAAAAAGTTGCCAGGCAAAATGGGCATACATCCACGGGCCGCTATTAAACCACAGGTTAAGCAGTATAATTTTAAAAGGACCCGGGTCTCTGGCGGGGGCCTTGCGTTTTATTTGTCGTCCAATAATATACACCTCATAACCCTGTTCAACCAACATGTGCGAAGTTTTTAAAACACGCTGATCGGTAACCACATCGCTAATTACAGCAACGCAGGCAATGGGTTTGGTTGTAAACATGGTTAGGGGTATAAATTACAAAATATCCTCCTGAATTCGCAAATCATTATATGTATTTTTACATTGTGCAAATACTCCATCAGGTCAGTTTAAAACCCTACAACACATTTGGAATTGAGGTTTTTGCAAAAGATTTTGTTCAGCTTGAAGAGCGCTCTGAGCTAAATGAGCTTATAAAACTGGTATCTGCAGCATCCAAAATTTTAATTTTAGGAGGCGGCAGTAACATTGTTTTTACACAGTCGTTTGATGGACTGGTAATTAAAAATAATTTAAAAGGTCTTTGGATACACGAACGTCATGAAACATATTCCGTTGTAAGGGCTGCCTCCGGAGAAAACTGGCACAACTTTGTGTGTTGGACCCTTTCTAAAAATTTATACGGACTTGAAAATTTATCGCTCATTCCGGGAAGCGTTGGCGCCAGTCCCATTCAAAATATTGGCGCCTACGGCATAGAACTTAAAAACACCTTTGAGTCTCTGGAAGCCCTGCATTTAAAAACAGGCAAAATAGTTTCTTTTAAGGCCTCCGAGTGTGAATTTGGATACCGCGAAAGTGTTTTTAAACATGCTTTAAAAAATCAATATTTAATCGTGTCGGTTTCCTTTCGACTTCAACACGAACCCAATACGCAGGTTTCGTACGGTGCTATTAAAAGTGTTTTAGCCTCTAACCAAATTGCACAGCCAAAGCCCCAAGATGTGGCCAATGCCGTTATTCAAATACGAAAAAATAAACTTCCGGATCCCAAGGTTTTAGGCAATGCCGGTAGTTTTTTTAAAAATCCTGAAATTGATGCGGTATTGTTTAATCGCTTACAAAAAAAACATCCCGAAATAATACATTACCTCCAGCCTTCGGGCCGATATAAAATTGCAGCCGGTTGGCTCATAGAGCAGTGCGGCTTTAAAGGATTTAAATACAAAGGTGCAGGCGTTCATACAGAACAGGCATTGGTACTGGTAAATGCTACGGGTAATGCGCAGGGCAACGACGTGCTTGAACTTTCTAAAATAATTCAAACCAAAGTATTAGATTGTTTTGAAATTGGGCTGGAAACAGAAGTAAATGTTTTGTGAAACGGGTTGTTTTTTTATACACCGAATTAGCAGACTACACCCTATTTGCTTTGGAAGAACTTTCTAAAAGCACCGAGGTATTTATTGTTCACTATCCCATAAATCCGGATGCCCCCTTTCAATTTAATATTCCCAAAAATATTACCTGTTTGAGCCGGTCGGGTCTTACCCATTCGAAATTATCTGCTTGGGTGTTTAACATTAAGCCGCATCTGCTCATTTGCAGTGGTTGGAGCGATGGGCTGTACCTCCAAACCGTTATGGCCTGGAATAAACCTGAACGTTCCATCCTTTGTATGGACACCCTTTGGAATAACCGGCCACGTCAATGGCTGGCTTGTATTATAAGCCGATGGACCCTTACCCGTTGGTTTAAAACTGCTTGGGTGCCGGGTGCATTACAAAACCGCTATGCACAAAAACTCGGTTTTAAATCAATTTTTACGGGCTTTTACTGTTGCAGGCACTCCTTGTATTTGCCCGTATTTGAAGAACGTAAAAAAACAGCCCTCGCTCCTACAAAGGTTCTATTATTTATTGGCCGCTACCATGCTCAAAAAAATGTGATAGCCTTGTGGAAGTCCTTTATGGAATTATCTGAAAACGAAGGTTCCGATTGGGAGCTATGGTGTGTTGGCACAGGGCCCGAAACGCCCATTAAACATAGTAAAATTAAACATTTTGGGTTTTTGCAACCGCAGGAAACTATTAAATTAATTTCTCAAAGTCATGCCTTTATTTTACCCAGCCAATTTGAACCCTGGGGCGTGGTGGTGCATGAGATGGCCTGTGCCGGTCTTCCGTTAATTTTAAGCAATGCGGTAGGTTGTGCCGAACAATTTTTGATTCCGGAAAAAAATGGTTTTATCTTTGATTCTAAATCTGAACAAAGCTTAAAAGACGTGTTAAAAAAACTATTCGAAACTTCTGCCGAAATACGAACTGCAATGGGTGTTGCAAGTCATGAACAATCTAAATCAATAACCGTTACGCAATGGGTGCAAACCCTTCAAAATTGGTTATCGGAGGTGCCGGCATGAAACAGATTTTAATAACCGGCGGTGCCGGTAATGTTGGAAGTGCGCTGGCAAGAAAACTGGTTCAAAATCCGGAGTATCAGGTAGTCATTATGGATAACCTAACAACCGGTTCTAAATTCAAACTGCCCTCCACTGAATTTAAAAACTGGCGATTTGTTCAAGCCGATGCCAATGTTCGCCGAGACGTTTCGGCTGTATTATTGAGTTCGCGCTTTGATGCTGTTTTTCACTTTGCAGCAGTGGTTGGCGTTGCTCGAACTCAAGAACATCCAATTGATGTATTACGAGATATAGAGGGCTTTCAGCACATATTAGAGTTTTCAAAAAACGCTTCCGTTCAAAAAGTATTTTTTTCATCCAGCTCTGAAGTATATGGCGAACCGGTTGAATTGCCCCAACACGAATACAGCACACCGCTTAATTCAAGAGTACCTTATGCAGTGGTAAAAAATGTGGGGGAGTGTTTTTTTAAAAGTTACCAGCAAACCTACGGTTTGCCCTATACCATTTTTAGATTTTTTAATACCTACGGACCCGATCAAAGTACAGATTTTGTAGTGGCCCGGTTTTTATCTGCCGCACTTCGCAACGAGCCTATTACTTTGTACGGCGATGGCAGTCAAACCCGAACGTTTACCTATGTTGACGATACGGTGGATACCTGCATTAAAATATTTGAAGATGGTTTATTGGATAACGATGTTATCAATGTTGGCAACGACCGTATTGTTCAAATTAAAGAATTGGCTGAACTGGTAATTGATGTTACCAAGTCTAAATCCCCTCTCGTGTTTTTGCCTCCGCTCAAAGACGGAGACATGAGTCGCCGACAACCCGATAACCAAAAAATGCGCTCCATACTCAATCGACCCTTAATTGAACTTGAAGAAGGGCTTGTTCGCATGAAAAATAGTCCCCACTTTTTAAAACAAATCGGTCTTTGAGCAATTTGGAGCGCAAACCCGTAATTGTATCGGTTGATTGGTTTCGGCCTGCATACTTAGCCGGAGGTCCTATTGCTTCACTCGAAAACCTTTTTTCATTGTGCCAAGATGATTTTCATTTTCACGTGGTTTGTTCTGCAATGGATTTAGGCAAATTGCCCTTAGCAAACATAACCCAAGATACCTGGATTACGTACTCTAAAAATGTACGCGTGTACTACCGCAGCCATCCTAATAATTCAAGGCGGTTTTGGAACAGCTTGTTGCAAGAGTTTCCGCAAGCAACGGTTTATATAAATGGTGTTTTTTCCTGGCATTACTCTTTACAACCCTTATGGTACTGCCGGGGTTTGGGTAATATAATCCTTGTGCCCCGCGGCATGCTTGGAGCCAATGCCTTAGGTATAAAAAAATTTAAAAAAAAGCTTGTATTATCCGTGTTCCGCCTGTTTGGATTTTATAAAAACATTTGCATTCAATGCACCAATGTTAACGAATCTATCGATACACAAAAGGCTTTAGGCTGTTCGCCGCAACAAATTCAAATTATTCCAAACGTTCCAAGGCGAATTCTTCCAAATCCTCAAAAAAAATACCATCCCCTTAAACTGTGTTTAATAGGACGTATTCATCCCGTTAAAAATATTTTAGGGGCCATTCGTATTGTAAAACAATTGTCTTCCCATGCAATTCCCCTGGATATATATGGCCCCATAGAAGATTCTGCCTATTGGAATGTGTGTTTACAAACCATAAACAATGTTCCATCCATTCGGTATTGTGGTGAATTGGCAACGGATGCCATCCCGGATGTGCTGCAATCCTATTCGGTATTTTTATTGCCAAGCTTTGGCGAAAACTTTGGGCATGTTATCGCCGAAGCAATTCAGGCCGAATGTGCCGTTTTAACGGGTATAAATACCCCCTGGACCTGGCTCAATGAAACGGGTGGTGGTGCCTGCCTAAATCCCAAAAATGAAGCCCAATTTGTAGAAACTCTTAAAGCCTGGAAAAATTTATCGGAATCCGATTTTAGTGCGTTTTGTAAACGGGGTGCTGCCGAATTTTCAAAACGCTTTGGCCTAGAAGACTTAAAACTGAAATACCGACATTTGTTTAATGAATCTTAAAACCCAATTAAATTTATACAAACCCCAAAACTATTCTCCCGGGCGTTCCAAGCTTGTAATTGGCTTGTGGATGCTGGTGAGTTTGGTTGTGTTTGAATCGGGTTGGTTTCCGGTACTGGGCTTAAAACGAATTTTGCTGCGCGCATTTGGCGCCTCTATTGGAACCGGCGTAATCATTAAACCCCAGGTTAAAATTAAATTTCCCTGGAAACTTCAGGTAGGTTCTTACAGTTGGATTGGAGAAAAAGTATGGATTGACAATTTAGTACCGGTAACCATTGGCGCTCATTGTTGTATTTCACAAGGAGCATACCTTTGTTGCGGCAATCACCAGTACTCTAAACCCACATTTGATTTAATAACACAACCCATTGAACTCAAACAAGGCGTCTGGCTGGCTGCGCAATCAATGATTGCTCCGGGTACTACGGTAGAGGAGCATTGTGTTGTTACGGCGGGCAGTGTGCTTTCTGGGTCTACAGAGCCATATACGGTATATCGGGGGAATCCAGCGGTTAAAATACGGATGAGAAAAATCAACTAATATCTGAATTTGTTCAGGGGCCCACACGCTCTACCATTCGAACCCCCTTTATTTTTTTAAGGTTTTGAACCAAATGATTCAAATGTTTGGTGTCGTGAACATAAACCATAAGCGTTCCTTCAAACAATCCATCGTCGGTATCAAAATGGATGGAACGCATGTTAACATTATTTTCATTAGAAATAATCTTGGTAATTGTATTTACCATTCCAATTTCATCGTTACCTGAAATTCGGATACCGGCTAAAAATGAAATCAGTTGGTCATTGCCCCATTTAGCACGTACTATTCGATACGCATAATTTGAAAGCAGCTTAATTGCGTTGCTACAATTTACTCGATGAATTAATATTTGGGCATCGGAAGAAAAAAATCCAAATACTTCATCTCCGGGTATTGGATTGCAACAGGTAGCTAAGGTGTATTTAATTTGCTGGGCATCGCCGCTTATCACCATCATGTTTGAAGTGCCTCGGGCACGGGTAATCAGTTCGTCCCATTTTTTTAACTCGCCCGTTTCGGCAGATTGCACACCGCTTTTCTTAAATTCTATAAATTCTTGAATTTCCTTAACATCCACATTTCCCAATGCTGTGCGGTAGTATAACTCCTGAAGTGCAGGTAATTTTAAAAACTTTAAAAAGGCATTTTGGGTTTTTAAATCGTCGGATAGACCGGCGGCTTCCAGCTTGGTTTTTAAAATCTCCCGACCGGCAGAAGCGGTTTTTTTTCGTTCCAGCCGCAGTCGGTTTTTAATTTTAGATTTTGCTTTTGCTGTAACAACAAACGCTAACCATTCGTCTTTGGGTAATTGTTTGGTGCTGGTGAGTATTTCAACTTGATCGCCGCTGGATAATGGATGGCTTAAGGGCACCAGTTTATGATTTACTTTAGCGCCAATACAATGTTCGCCAATTTTAGTGTGTATATCAAACGCAAAATCCAGTGCTGTTGCCTGAAAGGGCAGTGTTTTCATAGCCCCTTTAGGAGTAAACACATAAATTTCATCACTAAATAAATTCAGTTTAAAGTCGTCAATAAATTCCAACGCATCGGGGTCTGGGTCTTCCAGCATTTCGCGGATTCTGCCCAGCCAGCCTTCAAGCTGTTGTTCGCGTGCCGCCATCGCGTCTTTGTATTTCCAATGTGCAGCAAACCCTTTTTCAGCCAGCTCGTCCATGCGTTCGGTTCTAATTTGAACCTCAACCCACTGGCCCTGGGGTCCCATAACCGTAGTGTGCAAACTTTCGTAACCATTGCTTTTAGGCGTACTGATCCAGTCTCTTAATCGGTCCGGATTGGTTAAATAAATATCGGTTATCAATGCATACGCTTTCCAGCAATCGCTTTTTTCGGTTTCAGGAATGCTGTCCAAAACAATTCGAATGGCAAACAAATCGTAAATTTCTTCAAAACTTACTTTTTTGTTTTTCATTTTTGAAAAAATGCTGTACACCGATTTTGGCCGGCCAAAAATTTTAAACTTTAATCCCTGACGCTGCAAAACCTCTTTTACCGGTTCAATAAAACGTTGTATGTAACGCTTTCGTTCCGGCTCGGTGTCTTTTAATTTTTGTTCTATTTCGGTAAATACCTCCGGATTGGTGTATTTAAGGGCCTGGTCTTCCAGTTCGGTTTTAATGGCATTCAGGCCCAGACGGTGTGCCAAAGGTGCATAGAGGTACAGGGTTTCGCTGGATATTTTTAGCTGCTGCTCGGCTTTCATGTGCATCAGCGTTCTCATGTTATGAAGACGGTCGGCAAGTTTAATAAGCACAACCCGAATGTCTTCACTCATGGTTAACAGCATTTTTCTAAAGTTTTCGGCCTGTATGGATTCTGTAAAATCCTGCATGCCCGAAAGCTTCGTTAACCCATCCACGATACTCGAAACTTTTTCTCCAAAAAGTCCTTTTATGTCCTCAAGTGAAAAGTCGGTGTCTTCTACCGTATCGTGCAACAAAGCACAAATAATTCCGGTGGCTCCAAGCCCAATATCCTCCGCACAAATTTGAGCCACTTCAATGGGATGATAAATATAGGGTTCGCCGCTTTTTCGGCGCATGTCTTTGTGCGCCTCCAGAGCAACCTCAAATGCTTTTCGAACCAGTTCTTTTTCGCCGTTTTCGAGCCGGCGTTTGCACGATTTAATGAGGCGCTTATACCGGTTTAAAATTTCTTTTTTTTCTGCTTCGATATCAATTTGCATAGACCCTCAGAACGTGAAGTTAGAGAATTAAATTTGGTTTAAATGCTCCTATAAACGCTGGTACCGTGCGCCGGGATAGGCCTTTATTAACTGTTCTGTTTCAAGATAAAATAAACCCTCCGCCAATTGAGCAGCATTGTAAGAACCGGTTTCATACAAGGCGTCCATGGTCCACTGATCTTTTTGCAAAAACAACTTCCAAAGGCTGGCATGGTCCGGATGAATGTGTTTTTGGGAGGACTTTTTTATTTTTCGGGCAAAATGCTCCTTCCAGGACATGGCCTCTAATAAATCTTCGCCGTTTTCAATCAATTGTGCCAGATGATGTTTTATCAGGGCGTGGCAACCGGCAGAAGTTGTGTCATCGGGCCTGCCGCAAACAGCAAAAACGTCTCTGTGGTAGTCTTGACCCAGACGCGCCGTTATCATACTGCCGCCCTTACAGGTGCTTTCAATCACCACAATGGCTTGCGAAAGACCGGAAATTATACGGTTTCGTTTAGGAAAAACCCCCGGATGAACAAGACTTTTTGAACATTGCTCAGAAATCCAAGCACCACCCCGATCTAAAATTAAATGGGCCAAGGATTTATGCAATGTAGGATATACCGTATCCAATCCGGTTCCCATAACCGCCCAGGTAGGAATTTTATGTTCTATGGCGGCCTCGTGAGCCATACGGTCTATGCCATAAGCCAAGCCGCTGATTATGGCGCAGGGAATTTGCTGCAAGGGGCCTACCATTCGCTTTACATTTGCCTCGGCTCTTTGGGAGGGTTTTCGGGTTCCAACCACAGAAACCGTATGAAGCGTCAAGGGTAATTGCCCTTTTACAAATAGTACCAAGGGCGCATCGGGCATTTGAAGCAATAAAGGCGGATATCCAGGATTGTCTTGCGTTAGAATTTGAATATTGTTTTTATTGCACCAATCCAGTTCGAGTTCCGCCTGTTTTAACGCGTCGTTCTGTGTTTGAAAGGCGGCGTGTGTTTCAGGATGTTGGTATCCGTAATAATTGTACGCAGAGGCATTAATAAAAATATTTTTAGCAGAACCCGCTTGTTGGAGCAAGGTATTTTTAGCTGCCAGTCCAATAAAGGGAATACGCTGCAGGCAAAGGGCGTATAATATGGATTCCATTTAAGAAAGATACTCTAAAACAATCTTGCTAAATGCTTTAAAAGATAGCATTATTTTTTTGGCGCCGCGGGCTTTTTTGGATTTAAATACCTTTCGGCCTTTTCGTTGCTGGGATCCAACTCCTTGATTTGTTCAAAAATTAGTTTTGCCTGATTTTTATTTCCCGTTTTTTCAAAGTAGTATCCCAGATATTCGTGGGCTTCTATCCAGTACGATTTATAATTACCCGTTTTTTCATCTGGCTTAATCAAAGAAATTGCTTTTTCAAATGCCCATTTAGCGGCATCGGTTTTGGCCTCTTCATCTTTTAAGGCCTGAACGCGGCCTTTAAAAATATAGGCCATTGTATAATCCGGTTTTACTTCTGCCACTCGGGTAAACGCCGAGTCGGCCTGATTTAAACACCGTTCCCATTGGGTAGTTAACTGTACTGGAATGGAAACCGGCAAGGTTCCTGTTTTATTTTTAGAAGGACTTTTTTTAAGGGCCTCTGCTTTAATTTCGTTTATTTGCTTGTTAATTTGTTGCGCCCAGCTGTACAGCATTTTGCCGTACTCGTAGGTTTCTGTAAGATTTAAATTGGGCCAGCTGCCATTTAATTTAAGACGGTAGTATCGGCCGGATTGTTCGTACTGTTTTGCATCTGCATACAATTTAGCCAATCGGGCATAGGTGTCTGCACTTAAATTTGGATCCATTTGAAGCGCCCGGGCAATTTCAATTTCACCTAAACTGTCCTTTCCGTTTCGGATAAGTAAATATCCATAACAGCGGTAATCTTTTGGAATAAATTTAAATGCGGCAGGCGCCTGATTAAAAAAACTAAGAATGGCCTGCAGGCCCTGTACAAAGGCCTCTTTATTGGTTTTAGAGCCCAGTTCCTCGTAGCAATAAGCCATAATCCGGTCCAGTTTATAGTCCGATAAGCCGGAGGTTTTTAGTTTTTGGCATTCTGCAATGGCCTCCTCAAATTGTTTATTATTGTATAATGCTCCTATAAATCGCTGACGTGCATAGGCGCTGTTGTTGAGTGCCAGGTATTTTTTCCAGTTATCTACCGATTTTGAATTTTGCGCCAACAAAAAATACAACTCGGCTTTTTCGCTGTATGCGGGTGCAAACGTGGAATCAATTTGTTTGGCAGCTTCGTATTTTTCGAGGGCCAGTCGGTAATTTCTTGCCCGTTTATACAATTTTCCTTCTCTGATAATTCCCAGTGGGCTTTTAGGATTTAATTGCGAGGCCATCTGATATTGTTTGATGGGCTCCGTACCGGAGGTGGGGTTTTTTTCTAATAGCGCGTCTCCTAAAACCAAGTAGTTTAATGCGTTTTTAGGTTCGAGTTTAACCGCAAGGGAAGCGCTCTCTATGGCTTTATCCGGATTTTTTTGATCCGTTTCTATCCAGGCACTGGCAAGTTCTCTGGCAATTTCTGCATTTTTATCTTTCGATAAGGTTTTAGCTAAATAAAAATAGCGTGCGGCCGAGTCCACTAAAGATTTTCCTAAAAACCATTTTCCAACACCAATATAATTGATTGGAGCGGTCATGTGAGCGGAAATGCCTTTACGATAATATTTGAGTGCACTGTCCGGCTCCGCGCGTTTATAAAAATTTTCTCCGTAATAATAATACAACTCCGGACTCGATGGGCCCTTTTGAACTAAGTTTTTAAAAACCGCATCCGCCTGTTCAAAATTTTCGTTTTCAGTTAGCCCCTGTGCCTCTTTTATTGTTTGAGAAAACCCTAATGCACTGCATCCCATCCATATCCATAAAAATCTCTGTTTCATGTTATAAAATTACTGATTAATCAAGCATTTAAAAGGCTCTCCGGTAATTTTAAAATAATTTAATGATTGGTCCAGTATACTCCAATTTACAATTTAATTAAATGGCTTGGAGATTAACCTGAATACTACGTTCCTGCTGGCGCGCCGGTAATAGTCCGCGCTTTAAAAACATCCACTGGCCTTTGGGTCCGGCAATAAATGCTTCAAAACCTTTGGCCAGAGTAAAATCTCCCGTTGTTCGAACAGAATAAACTTTTAGAGGTAACGGATAATCTTGGGTTTTTAGGGTTGAGGCCGAAGGTAAAATACCATTACATGCCATAATTTTAATTTTAGTTTTCAGGCTGCGGTATAACGTGTCATCGCGGTCCGAACATTGGGCAAAATCAATAAGCCCCAAAAGAGTAGAATCTTTTGCCACCGCCTCCAACACCGATTTTGTATTGGGAAGAAATTTACCAATAAGTGTTTTTGGAGCTTGGGTATTATACAAAAACCCAATAAGTTGGGAAAATTCAGATAGATTTTGCGGCAGTTGCAGCATTTTAAAACCCTTTGTTGTGTTTCCGGCAAGCAGGGCTTTTAGTTCGGCGCTGGTAAGGTTGCTGTCCTGTGTTTTTTTAGAACAAACCAGCGCCAGGGCATTTTCTGCCAAATGGGTTTGCTTAGGAACTTCGTTTTTTGATTTAAACTGCAATTGTTCTTGGTCCGAGAGGCTTCGGTTTAAAATTATTAATTCGCAAGAATCCTTTAATAGATTTTGAACTGCAATTGGATCGCTTTGCGGAATTACCGTAACCTGAGCTGCCGGATATTGCGCCATAAAAGTATAGGCCAAATAATAGGTAAGTTCGTAAAGTCCCGGATCGCAATACACAATGAGCTGCCCCGAGGTAGGCGAATTGTCTTTGGTGTCGTTTTTAAAATAGGGCGAACAGGCCGTAAGCAAAGCCACCCAACATAAAATAACAAAGCAACGCAGCATTTCAGCGCTTTAGCAGTTTATACAATCGTATGCTGCGGTATAGGGCATAGGCAATTAACACCAAACTTAAAATTGGCTTATTTACCTGCGAATTGGTTTGAAGCGCAGAGCCCGGCAACCACATATAAACCAATAAAAAAATTATAAACACCAGCATGATAAAGCCGGTCCAAAACGACAGGGGTTGGTTCATTAAATTAAGATATTTTAAATACCACCGGCAAGTTGTAATATACCCTTGCGGCACGGCCGTTGTTGCGTCCGGGCTTCCATTTATTGGGATATTTTTTTATTACCCGAATGGCTTCCTGATCGCAATCGGAGCAACCGGGAACCCCCTTTAAAATTTGAATGTCTCCGATTGATCCGTCTACTTCTATTACAAATTTTAAAAAGACTTTACCTTGCAGGCCTGCTTCACGGGCCATTGCCGGATATTGAATCGATTTGGCCACATATTGATAAAAGGCTTGAATGCCTCCAGGAGGTTCCGGCATTTCTTCAACCACCGTTAAAATTTCCTGCACCACTTCAGTGGGACCGTCGACCGGAGGTGCCACAATGTCTTTTTCTCCCTCTTGGTCCTTTTCTCCAACATTAGCTTCTT
>CAWUNH010000011.1:0-14212 GCA_963923435.1 uncultured bacterium | reverse complement strand
GCTCCGATGCATCTGAGCGAATGTATTCGATCGCTGTTAAGATGTTTTTTTATAACCTCTTGCAGCTCTTTTCCGCGAAAAAACAGTTGCTCCCGTTCCATAACATCCAATGCCGCAGATGCTGCAGCCAGACAAATGGCATTGCCACCAAAGGTGGTTAAATGCCCAAGCATGGGATTGTAACTTAAGGCATGCATGTGTTCTTTTGAAGCGATAAAAGCCCCCATGGGTAAACCACCTCCCATGGCTTTTGCTAAAACCAATACATCCGGAACATGGTGGTAAAGTTCTTGTGCAAAAAAGGTTCCGCAACGACCAAATCCGCTTTGAATTTCATCGGCAATCATCAGGGTGCCACTGCGTTTGCACTGGGCAGATAGTTGCGTGATAAAATCGAAATCAGCCATATGCACGCCGGATTCTGCTTGTACATATTCAAAAACAACTGCAGCAACGCTTTGGTCAATTCGATGCAGTTCATCCAGTGAATTAAAGGTTAAATAGTCTGTTTCTGGCAACAAGGGTAAGGCATGTTGTTTAAAGGATGATTCCGAACACAAACTAAGTGCTCCATGGGTGCTGCCATGGTAGGCTTTTTTAAAACTCAGGCACTTGGTACGTCCTGTAACACGTTTGGCAAGTTTTAAGGCGCCTTCAATGGCTTCACTGCCGCTGTTGCAATAATAAATAGAATTTAAGGTTGGAGCCAAATGCTTTTTAAGTTGCATCATGTAATCCACTTGCGGCCTTTGAATAAATTCACCAAACACCATTAAATGAGAATACCGTTGACTCTGTAAATAAATAGCCTTTGAAATTTCTGGATGAGCATGTCCCAAAGCACTAACGGATATCCCCGAAATTAAATCTAAATACGCATTGTTTTTTAAGTCATATAGCCAAGAACCTTCAGCCCGAACAATGTCAATATCAAATCCCATCATCGGGTTGTCAGAGGTTTGAGCAATATGGTTTAAAAACAAGGTTTTAAGATTCATCGGGTTTTACAAGTTCAAAAAACCATTCTCGGTTTTGTCGGGAGGGTACAGAATTTTGACAAACCTTAAACGATTTAATTAAAAAGCATTCGGAACTTAATTTTTTATATTCTGCTTCGGTTGCTCCAAAGGGGGGCTCGGATGCGTTGAAAAAATCGTTAAACCAGAGTCCGGCCAAAACAGCTCCGTTTTTTAAATAACGGTGCATGCTTTTAAAATACATCTGGCGTTGAATTGGCAGGAGGGCACAAAAAAAAGTTTGTTCTATTATTAAATCAAAAAAAAGATGGTAATTACCCGGAAGGTTTAAAAAATCTGCTTCCAGGATTCTGTGTTTTGGAAAATCCGGAACCCTGTTTAAAAATGATTTTAAAGCTACGGAGGACACATCAAAAACGTAAACGGCATGCTGAGGGTAATTCCGGTGGATAAATTCTGCTTCATGTGAAAGTCCGGCACCGGGTATCGCAATTTTAAGCCCGTGTTTTGGCTTTAAATTTGTAATATACTCAACAATGGCCGGCGAGGGGTATCCAATATCCCATCCAAAGGTGTGATTAAGGTAGCGAGAATTCCAGTATTTGGAATCCAATGCGTTCATGTGTTATTCACTTTTAAATGAACGGTTTCTACATGTTGGGGATTTCGTTTGGTAACCGTTATAACATAGCCGTTTTGTTCGATTTTTTCGTTTAAAGCGGGAATGCGATGAAAAATAAAATTAACGTATCCAGATACCGTTTCGTATTGATTGTTTTCAGGCAGGGGATGGGGAAGCAGGGCATTGGCATCCGATATAGAAGTTTGGCAATGCACGATAAATTCGGATTCGTTGATTTTGGTTATGGGTGGCTTTTCATCATCGTGTTCGTCTTGAATTTCTCCAACCAGTTCTTCAATTATATCCTCCATGGTAACCAGTCCTGCGGTAGTGCCAAATTCATTGGTAACCACAGCCATGTGGATGTGATGTTTTTGCAATTCCTTTAACAATTCATTAATTCGCATGGTTTCCGGCACAAAATGCACCGGCAGTAAAAAATCTTTCACGCTGGTAAAACGATTTTCCACCACGTGTTTGAGCAAGTCTTTGGAGTGGATAAAACCAATGATATGATTTTTATCGCCTAAATAAACGGGCCACCTCGAAAATCCTTCTTCTAAAACCCGTTTAACCAATTCGGTTTTTCCTGATTCAATGTTAAGAGCAGACATTCGATTTTCAGGAACCATTATTTGTCGAACAAAACGGTCGTCAAAATCAAAAACATTTTGAATCAATTCATTTTCACTGGGCTTAATGGCGCCGCCTTCTTCGCTTTCCGTGAGCAATAAGCGTAATTCTTCTTCGGTATGGTGGGCGCTATCCCCAATAGATTTAATACCCATTATTCGCAAAAAAAGTCGTGTACTTTTGTTTAAAGTCCATATAAAGGGAGAAAAACAGACATAAAAGAACCGTAATGGCACCGAGGTCCACAAACTTACAGCCAGCGCGTATTTAATACCGATCATTTTGGGTATTTGTTCGCCAAAAATTACGTGTACAAACGTTAAAACAGCCAAGGCAAGCGGCAAGGCTATACTGTGAACCGTGAGTGGGTTAACAGGTATTTGATAAGTGGAAAACACGCCTTCAATGCCTTTTGAAATAAGCTCTTCACCAATGGCTCCTAAAGCAAGGGATGAAATGGTAATTCCAAACTGGGTAGCCGATAAATAGGCGTCCATTCGGTCCAGCATAGACCTTAAAAAAGCAGGTCTTTTTTTTCCGTTTTGAATGAGTACTTCTAACTGGGAGGGTCGGACTTTAACAAACGAAAATTCGGCACAAACAAAAAATCCGTTTAAGAGGATTAATACCAAGGTGATAATTAAATCTGTACCCATGGTATAAAGATAAAAACAAAGAAATAGGTAATGCGCAAGCCTTAGGCTTTTGACTCAGAAAGATTCTGAATTTTTTCGCGGATACGGGCGGCCTTTCCGGTACGACTGCGTAAATAAAACAGTTTTGCACGGCGAACAATCCCAATTTTATTGACTTCAATTTTGTCTATGAACGGAGAGGAAAGCGGGAAAATACGTTCCACACCAACGCCGTTACTCATTTTGCGAATGGTAAATGAGGCTGTGGCCGATTCGTTTTTACGTTGAATAACAACGCCTGTAAATTGCTGAATACGTTCTTTGTCCCCTTCTTTAATTTTATAGGAAACCGTTACGGTGTCACCGGCTTTAAAAGTTGGATGTGCTGCAGAACCCTTAAGTTGGGCTTTGATGGTTTGTAATAATTGGCTCATGTCTATAATTTTAGGCTTAAGCATATACCAGTATAGCGGCTTAAACGGGTGCAAATATAATCATTTTTTAATAAAAAAACGTACTTTTACGGTCCTGCCCGGATGGTGGAATTGGTAGACACGTACGTTTGAGGGGCGTATGCCGTAAGGCGTGGGGGTTCAAGTCCCCCTTCGGGTACTTATTTACAGCCTTTTTATTTAAACTTTGCTGGATAAATTGGAAGGGCGGTTGGCCTCTATTAAATCTTTTATCATTTCTGTTTGAACGGCCTGAACATCAAGCAGTACCGATTGTTGTCGGTTAATTAAACAGTCTAGTTTTTTGTGTAATAAACGAATTTCAAGCTCTGCTTTTAGGTTGATTTTAAAATCTTGTTGAGCACGTTGTCGATCTTTTTCTTCCTGGCGGTTTTGACTCATCATAATGATGGGTGCCTGAATGGCTGCAAGGCATGAAAGAATTAAATTAAGTAAAATAAAGGGATAGGGATCAAAGCGGTGTTGGGTAAGAAAAAATGCATTTAAAACAATCCAAACCAACAAAAATCCCCCAAAACTGAGTATAAAAATCCAGCTTCCGCCAAAGCGTGCAACCGAATCGGCCATGGCCTGCGCTTTGGTTGGAGGAAGATCGTTTTCAAGACGGTCCATTTCTGGTGATTTTGCATCAAGGGCGTCCGCAACATCGTTTTCTAATTGATGAATTTCGATGGAATCTTCAGATAGTAGCGATTTTATGTAGTTTAAGCGTATTTCATTTAATTCCGCAAATGCCAAAACTCCAGAAATTGAAAATTGAGGATAGGTCTTTTGTACAAATTTTATAAAACCGGTATGTAAATTGTTTAAACGTACTTTTTCCTGAATGGGAAAACGCTTTTGTGAAAATTCGCTGGTAAAAGTTTCGGATGGGTTCATATTATCGCCGTAACCAGCCTGAAAAATGTTTATTGATGAAAGGAATATATACCCAGGCCATCAGGGGAACCAGAATGAATGTAAAAATTAAGGTGCGTATTGGTAATGCCAAATCCATTAAAAAAGGAATTAAAAAATAATTTAGTAACGTAATTACCGGATAAATAAAAGCGCCCACCAGTAAAGCAAATTTCCATGGTTTGGGAGCAGCAGAAGAGCCCGGGTTCGACATGATATGCAATATTATAACTAATTTGGTAACGTGCAATTGGATAAAGATGTAAAGATTTCAACCATGAAATGGGTGCTGGGAATTGGACTGGGCCTTATGCTTTTAAAGTTTATAACCTACGGACTTACCCGGTCCAATGCCGTGTTAACCGATGCGCTGGAGTCTATAATAAATGTGTTGGCCGGCGGCTTTACCCTATGGAGTTTACATTATGCCTCTCAACCTCGGGATCGGAACCATCCCTACGGACATGGTAAAATTGAATATTTTGCCAGTGGATTAGAGGGTGGAATGATTGGTATTGCTGGCTTTTTTATGGTTTACAAATCGGTTTATTCAATTTTTTACCCCCCTCAATTAAAAGCCTTGGATTATGGCATTGCATTAACTCTGCTGACCGGACTCATTAATTATTTTATGGCCCGTCGATTGATTCGCATTGGAACTGCACTTTCCTCCAGTGGAATGGTAGCTGATGGAACCCACCTGCTTACCGACACCTGGAGCAGTTTGGCATTGGTAGCAGGTTTATTTTTGATTCATCTTACGGGTTGGGTTTTACTGGACTCGCTTTTAACGGCCGGATTGGGTGTGTTAATTATTTGGACAGGGTTTAAATTAATTCGGGAAGCTTGGTTTAATTTAATGGATAAAACCGATCCCATGCAAATGGAACGCCTTCTGGAAGCAATTAATCGGGCAAGGATTCCCGAATGGATTGATTTACATCATTGCCGAATTCAAAAACACGGTGCTGTTTTACACCTGGATGCCCATGTAACCTTGCCTTGGTACATTGATTTAAAAGAGGTTCACCGGCATACAGCCGACTTACAACAACGTATTTCGCAGCATTATACTCAGGAAATAGAATGCAATATACATGCCGATCCCTGCATTCCGCAATCCTGCAAAATTTGTTCTGTTTCAAATTGTTCTTACCGGCTCCATGCCATGGAACAACAAGTAAACTGGACGGTAGATAATATTTGGCCCGACACCAAACACCGCATTTATGAACGCTAAGTTCATAGACATAAACCAGCTTTTAAAAAATAAAACTCCGTTTTGGCATTTTATTTTACCAGGGTTATTAATTAATAAAATTAAAAAACTGGTACATGAAGACGAAATAAATGCAACGATAGAATCTTTAAAAGATCTTAATGGGTTAGAGTTTAATCGAGCCGTTTTAAATCGGCTTAAAATTCAAATGCAGGTTAATTTTATTGAACACATTTCTAAAACAGGCCCGCTTACCATTGTTTCCAATCATCCTTTAGGGGGCGTTGACGGTATGGCTCTTTTGGAGGCTGTGTCAAAACAACGCAGCGATGTTCAGGTATTGACCAACGACTTGCTTTGTCAAATCAAAGGATTTGGCTCGGTATTTATTCCTGTTAATTCTTTTGGAAAATCATCGCTTCAACATATTCGTCAAATGGAAGCTGCATTTAAAGAATCGGGCGTTGTTATTATTTTTCCAGCGGGTATGGTATCACGATCTTTTCCAGAGGGTATTGTGGATTTGCCTTGGAAAAAAAGTTGCATTACCCAATCCGTTAAATACCAGCGTCAAATTTTACCGGTATACATCGAAGGAAGTAATTCCCCGCGCTTTTATAAACTTGCACGGTGGCGAAAACGCTTAAAAATTCCAATTAACTTAGAGATGTTTTTATTACCGGATGAAATGTTTCGATCGGCCCAACGAAACGTTAAAATGTATTTTGGAAATCCTGTTTCGTATCAAACATGGACCAAAGATTATACCCCAGAATTTTGGGCTCAAAGGTTACATGAATACGTCTACAGTAAAGAAATAAAAGCGGGATTATCCTTTGAGCAATACCTGCATGAAATTAATCGAAAAGATTCCAATTAACAGGTGTTTTCTCATGCTGAATTAAATAGTCATTGCAACGGCTAAAATGCCGGCATCCAAAAAATGCACCTCTTGCCAGGGGAGAAGGATGTGCGGCCCGTAAAACGCAATGTTGGGTAGAATCGACCCATTGCAACTGTTTTTGAGCTTCCTGACCCCATAACATAAAAACCAAATGCTTTGATTGGTTATGTAAACTATGTAACACGCTATGAGTCCATTTTTGCCATCCCAGATTCCGGTGGCTTCCAGGTTTTCCGGCTTCTACGGTTAGCACCGAATTTAACAGGAGTACGCCTTGACGGACCCAGGCGTCCAAATTACCATGAACTGGTGGAATGAAATGAGGTATATCTGTTGAGAGCTCTTTGTAAATGGTTTTTAAACTGGGGGGTATGCGAATGTGCTTGGGTACAGAAAACGAACAACCGTTGGCCTGACCGGCTTTATGATACGGGTCTTGCCCAACGATTACCACTTTAACACGGCTGGGTAAACACAGGTCAAAAGCTGAAAAAAGCTGTTCAATAGGCGGATAAACTGTAGAGTTTTGGTATTTGTAAAAAACTTTTTTAAGCAGCTGATCAAATTCCGAATCGGAAAAACAGCCTTTTAAAAACGCAGCCCATTGGTTAGAGAGCAAACCTGAATTCAAGTTAACTGATATTAAATTTTAACAAAGCTTGTCGAGCAATTTCTTCTCCATAGGCCAAACAGGCTGTTGCTGCAGGACTCGGACTGTTGATTATGTGCATTATTTGCGGTCCCCACTCAATGTGAAAATCGTCCAGCATTTCACCTTCAGGACCCAGTGCCATTGCCCGTATTCCACATCGGCTGGGAATTATGTCGGAATGTTCAAGATCGGGTAAGAGTTTTTGCAAACGTTTTAAAAAATAGTTTTTAGAAAATGCACCTCGGTATTCGTCCAGCCCGAATTTCCAGTGTTTTGCAAAAAATTTCCAGGTTCCTTTAAATGCTAAAGCATCGCGGGTATCTTTAAAATTAAAGGCCGTTTTTGAATATCCTTCACGGTCAAACACAAAAACCGCATTGGGACCGCATTCGATTCCTCCATCAATCATTCGTGTAAAATGAACACCTAAAAACGGAAATTTTGGATTGGGTACCGGGTAAATGAGATGTTTGACCTTATGTTGGGCTTCTGGGGTTAAATCGTAATAATCTCCTCTAAAACCAACAATTTTAGCCATGCTTTTTTGACCGGCTTTTAAACTGGTTCGGTCGGCCTGCAGACCAGAAGTATTAATAATATGCCGGCTTTGAAAACTTTGCTGAAGCGTACTGATGGTATAAATGCCTGCATCTAAACAAATGCGTTGAACTTTGGAGTTTAATACAACCTTGTTGGTTTTTAGCGATTGAACCCGTTCTGCCAAAGCTCTGGTAATACCGGGGTAATCTATAATACCGGTGCATCCAACCCGTATTCCGGCAATTCCTCTGCAATGGGGCTCAATTTCTTGAATGGTTTCAGGCCCAATGCGTTCAATATCCTCCACCTCGTTTTGCAAACCGTGTTGATATACTTTTTCTAAATGATTTAATTCAGACACATCGGTGGCCACAATGATTTTTCCGCATAAATCGTAAGCTACCTTATGCGTTTTTGCAAAAGCAACCAGTGCTCTTCGGCCTTGCACGCATTTAACAGCTTTGTATGAACCCGGTTTGTAATAAATTCCGCTGTGAATAACACCGCTGTTATGCCCGGTTTGATGTGCAGCAAGTTTGGACTCTTTTTCAAGTATCAGTAGTTTTAATTGGGGGTTTAATTGGCTTAGCTGGTAAGCGGTTGCAAGCCCAACAATTCCACCTCCAATAATGCAAAAATCGTAGGTTGTATTCACACTCAAAAGTAGGTATTTGCTTTAAATTGAATAATTTAGAACCATGAAAATTATTTGTATTGGCAGAAATTTTTCGGACCATGCCAAAGAAATGAATGCAGAACAACCCTCTGAACCTGTTTTTTTTATAAAACCCGAAACGGCCTTTACAAGCCAAACAGAGCTTAAAATTCCTGAATTTACAAACAATCTTAATTACGAATTGGAGCATGTTTTTAGAATTTCAAAAACAGCTAGCAATGTAGTAGAGTCCGATGCATTAGCCTATTTTGACGCATGGACCCTGGGTATAGATTTTACCGCCCGAGATATTCAAGAGGAATTAAAAGCCAAACGTTTGCCATGGGAAAAAGCCAAAGCCTTTGATTGCAGCGCTTTTTGTGCAGCTTTTGTAAACCTTTCGAATCAAAAGCTTCCTGAAAACAGATTTAATTTACATTTAAACAAGCAGTTGGTTCAGTCGGGTTGTATTTCGGAAATGATTTTCAGTCCCATGCAACTTTTGGCTTACGTGAGCCGCTTTATTACACTACATAAAGATGATTTGTTGTATACCGGAACACCTGCCGGAGTGGGGCCGCTTAAAAGCGGTGATATTTTATCTGGAACATACGATTTTACCCAGATTTTTGAAATTCAAATGAAGTAAAAAAAAAGCCCCTTTTGGGGGCTTTAATTCAGAACGTTTTACGATTACAATACTTCATCGCCCACTTCTTCACGGCTGGCCATGAGCAGTTCGTATTCGTCTTTATTGCCTACAACCAGTTTATCGTATTGACGCATTCCGGTACCAGCAGGTATCAGATGACCAACAATTACATTTTCCTTTAATCCCAGCAGACGGTCAACTTTTCCATTAACGGCTGCTTCATTAAGTACTTTAGTTGTTTCCTGGAAAGAAGCTGCTGAAATCCAACTGCTGGTTTGTAAGGAAGCTCTGGTAATACCCTGTAAAATGGGATTGGCCGTTGCAGGAACTGCATCACGCGCTTCGATTAATTTTTTATCCTTTCGTTTTAAAATTGAATTTTCATCGCGTAAACGCCTTGAAGTGATAATTTGTCCGGCTTTAAATTCGCCGCTATCGCCTGGATCGGTTACAACTTTTTTGCCAAAAAGTTGATCGTTTTCAGACATAAAGTCGGATTTATTAACCAGTTGTTGTTCTAAGAATATTGAGTCACCGGCATCTACAATTTCTACTTTACGCATCATTTGACGTACAATTACCTCAAAATGTTTGTCGTTAAGTTTTTGACCTTGTAATCGGTAAACTTCCTGAATTTCATTTACCAAGTATTCTTGTACGGAAGTTGGACCTTTGATAGCCAGGATGTCTCCAGGGCTGATAGCTCCGTCAGACAAGGCATCTCCAGCTTTTACAAAATCGTTTTCCTGTACCAAAATATGCTTGCTTAAATTAACCAGGTAACTGCGGCGTTCTCCGGTTTTTGCTTCAACAATTACTTCGCGGTTACCCCGTTTGATTTTTTCTCCAAAACTCACAACTCCGTCAATTTCACTCACTGCAGCCGGATTGCTCGGGTTTCTGGCTTCAAACAATTCGGTAACACGGGGTAATCCACCGGTAATATCTCCGGTTTTACCAGAAAGACGCGGTATTTTTACCAAGACCTGACCGGGTTCAATTTTTGAATTTTCATTGATAACAATATGGGCTCCAACTGGAATATTGTATGATTTAAGACTAATTCCCTTTTTGTCGACAATGCTGATAACCGGATTTAAAGTTTTATCACGGCTTTCAATAATAACCTTTTCTTTAAATCCAGTTTGTTCATCGCTTTCTTCTCGGTAGGTTACGTTTTCTTTAATGTTTTTATATTCAACCGTACCACCAAACTCAGATACAATTACCGCGTTATAAGGATCCCAATCACAAATTAATTCTCCTTTTTTAACCTTGCTTCCGGGTTTAATGTACAAATTAGATCCATAAGGTACATTTCCGGTGGTTAACGTAATTCCGGTATTTGCGTCAATTATGCGCATTTCAGTGGAGCGTCCGATAACAACATTTACTTTTTGACTTTCATTGTTTAAACGTTCAACCGTACGCAGTTCATCAATTTCCATTACCCCGTCGTATTTTGCAATTAAGCTCGAGGAGGCGGCAATATTGGAAGCTGTTCCCCCCACGTGAAAGGTACGCAGGGTTAATTGTGTACCGGGTTCACCTATGGATTGAGCAGCAATTACACCAACCGCCTCACCCAATTGAACCAAACGGCCATTGGCAAGGTTACGTCCGTAACATTTGGCACATACTCCGGTTTTGCTTTCGCAGGTTAAAACCGAACGAATGTCTACGGTTTCGAGAGGCGATTTTTCAATGGTTTGTGCGTAATCTTCTGTAATAATTTCGCCTCCGGTTATAATGAGATCTCCAGTTGTTGGATGGTATATGTCATTTAATGCCGTGCGTCCTAAAATACGATCGTACAGGCTTTCAACAACATCGTCGTTGTTTTTTAGGGCCGACATGGAGAGTCCGCGAAGGGTTCCGCAATCGGTTTCATTGATGATAACATCTTGAGCAACATCCACCAAACGACGTGTTAAATATCCGGCATCGGCTGTTTTTAACGCCGTATCTGCTAATCCTTTACGGGCACCGTGCGTGGAAATAAAATACTCTAAAATGGTTAATCCCTCTCTAAAATTAGATAAGATGGGGTTTTCAATGATGGAAGTGGTAGTGTCGCCTGCTTTTTGCGGTTTGGCCATAAGCCCCCGCATACCACTTAACTGTTTAATTTGTTCCTTGCTTCCGCGAGCACCTGAATCGAGCATCATGTACACAGGGTTAAATCCTTGACGGTCGTTACTGAGCGTGTCCAATACTTTTTTAGTAACTTTTGAATTGGTGTGCGTCCAGATATCAATGATCTGATTGTAGCGTTCGTTGTTGGTGATAAAACCCATGTTGTAGTTGTTTACAACCTCATCCACTTGATTGTGGGCATCGTCAATAATGCTAAACTTATCGGCCGGTGTTTGGATATCGCCCAGATTAAAGGATAATCCACCACGAAATGCGGTACGGAATCCCAATTCTTTAATATCGTCTAAAAACTTGGCTGTTTTAGCCATACCGGTTTGTTTTACAACATTTCCGATAATGTCGCGCAATGATTTTTTAGTGAGTAACTCGTTGATGTATCCAACTTCATGCGGCACTACGGCGTTAAATAATACGCGTCCAACGGTCGTTTCAATAACTTTTGAAATTAATGTTCCGTTTTCAAGCACATTAGGAACTTTTACTTTAATAATGGCATGCAAATCAACTGCACGTTCGTTATACGCAATGATAACTTCTTCTGCGCTGTAAAACATTTTGCCTTCTCCACGAACCGGATCTTGAGGCAGATTTCGTTTGGATTTGGTCAGGTAATACAAACCCAAAACCATGTCCTGAGAGGGAACCGCCACCGGTGCTCCATTGGAAGGATTTAAAATGTTATGAGCAGCCAGCATGAGAATCTGGGCCTCTAATATTGCAGCATTACCCAGGGGTACATGAACCGCCATTTGGTCACCGTCAAAATCGGCGTTAAATGCAGTACATACCAGCGGGTGCAGTTGAATGGCTTTTCCTTCAATTAATTTGGGTTGAAATGCTTGAATACCCAAACGGTGCAGGGTAGGGGCCCGGTTTAACAATACCGGATGACCTTTAAGCACATTTTCCAATATATCCCAAACAATGGGGTCTTTTTTATCGACTATTTTTTTAGCGGATTTTACTGTTTTTACAATACCCCGTTCAATCATTTTTCGAATGATAAAGGGTTTAAACAATTCAGCGGCCATTTCTTTTGGCAATCCGCATTCGTGCAGTTTTAATTCGGGACCCACGACAATAACCGAACGTGCAGAATAATCTACGCGTTTACCCAAAAGGTTTTGACGGAAACGCCCTTGTTTTCCTTTTAACGAATCGGAAAGCGATTTTAAGGGACGGTTGCTATCGGTTTTTACTGCATTTGATTTACGTGAATTATCAAACAACGAATCAACCGATTCCTGAAGCATCCTCTTTTCGTTTCGAAGAATTACATCCGGAGCTTTAATTTCGATCAGTCGTTTTAAACGGTTATTGCGAATAATTACACGGCGGTACAAGTCGTTTAAATCCGATGTGGCAAAACGTCCGCCATCCAGCGGAACCAAGGGACGTAGTTCGGGCGGAATTACAGGAACCACTTTAATGATCATCCATTCCGGACGATTTACTACATTTTGATTGGCATGACGAAACGCTTCAATAACCTGAAGACGTTTTAGTGCTTCGTTTTTTCGTTGCTGTGAAGTTTCTTTATTGGCTTTGTCTCTTAGTTCATAGGATAAGGCGTCCAAATCTAACCGTGAAAGCAAGTCCTGAACGGCTTCGGCTCCCATTTTAGCAATAAATTTATTGGGGTCTTTTTCGTCCAAAAGATGGTTTTCTTTAGGAAGGGTGTCAACCAGATTTAAATACTCCTCTTCGGTTAAGAGATCGTCTTTTTGAATGCCTTTTTCAGATGTGATCCCGGGGTTTATTACAACATATCGTTCGTAATAAATAACCATGTCAAGTTTTTTGGTTGGATACCCCAGCAGGTATCCCATTTTGTTAGGCAGTGATCGGAAATACCAAATATGGGCAACCGGTACAACAAGATTTATGTGTCCCATGCGTTCGCGACGCACTTTTTTTTCGGTTACTTCAACTCCGCATCGGTCGCATACAATTCCTTTGTACCGTATACGCTTGTACTTTCCACAGTGGCATTCGTAATCTTTAACCGGTCCAAAAATACGTTCGCAGAACAAACCGTCTCGCTCGGGTTTGTAGGTACGGTAATTTATGGTTTCAGGTTTTAAAATTTCACCATTGGAACGACGTAATATGGTTTCTGGTGAAGCTAAACTGATGGTGATTTTAGAAAAATTTGATTTTTGTTTGATATCGCGACGTAAAGCCATTTTTTTTCCTTTTTTTAAAAATTAATTAATCCATGTTAACATCCAGTGCCAATCCTTTTAGTTCATGTAACAATACATTAAAGGATTCAGGAATACCCGGTGTTTGAATGTTATCACCTTTTACAATCGATTCATAGGCTTTTGCACGTCCGGTGACATCATCCGATTTAACGGTTAAGAGTTCCTGTAAAACATTGGCCGCTCCATACGCTTCCAGAGCCCAAACTTCCATTTCTCCAAAACGCTGGCCTCCAAATTGGGCTTTACCCCCTAAAGGTTGTTGTGTAATTAGAGAGTAAGGGCCAATAGAACGGGCATGCATTTTATCGTCTACCATGTGGGAGAGTTTAAGCATGTATATGATTCCAACTGTGGCGGGTTGATGGAACCGTTCACCGGTTTCTCCATCGTACAAGTAGGTACGTCCAAATTGTGGTAAACCGGCTTTTTTAACCTGTTCGTCAATTTGTTCCATGCTGGCTCCGTCAAAAATTGGGGTTGCAAATTTGAGACCTAACTTTTCACCAGCCCAACCCAATACCGTCTCGTAAATTTGACCAAGGTTCATACGCGAGGGTACACCCAGGGGATTTAATACGATGTCTACAGGGGTTCCATCTTCGAGATAAGGCATGTCTTCGGCTTTTACAATACGTGCTACAATACCTTTATTTCCATGACGACCGGCCATTTTATCACCCACTTTAAGCTTACGCTTTTGAGCAATATACACCTTTGCCATTTTAACAATTCCATTAGGTAATTCGTCACCTACGGTTATCTGGAATTTTTCGCGCTTGTACTTGCCCAGATAATCGTTGTAATGAATCATGTAATTGTGCAAGAGTTGCTCAATGGAAATATTTTTATCCTTATCGGTTGTCCAGTTTACAGGATTAATTTCGGTATAATCAATCCGTTCGAGTATTTTTTGGGTAAACTTAGCGCCTTTAGCTACCACTTCCTCTCCCAAAATATTGCCTGTCTCTTATACACATCTGACGCTGCCG
>CAWUNH010000010.1:0-14382 GCA_963923435.1 uncultured bacterium | reverse complement strand
TTTTTGCCCTGATACTGATACTCGTTACCGGAATCTCCGTATCCAGTGCACAGGATGGCTCAAAATTGTTTAAGCAAAATTGTGCAGTTTGCCACGCGGGCCACACCGATCAAAAACTAACGGGTCCAGGACTCAAGGGGATTTTTGACCGTGCACCCAAAGGGGACTGGTTAAAACGTTGGATACTCAACAATGAAAAACTCATCAAGTCCGGAGACGCATATGCGAACAAGATTTATAACGAAAATGGAAAAGCGGCAATGACTGTATTTGAAGGACAATTAACCGACAAAGACGTTGATGCAATATTAGATTACATTAAAAATCCGCCGGCTGACAATTCCACTCTTGCCAAAACCACCACCAATGTTGATACCGATCCTGTTATAACCGACAAAGGAATAGATCCTTTGTATTTGATACTTGGATGCATTGTTTTACTATCCGTTTTATTAATTGCTTTCCGAAGCATCCGTATTTCTTTGTACAATGCCAATCAAGTATCGGAAGGTCGCGAACCTTTACCCGATATGACGCTTTGGCAAGAAGCCAAGCATTGGATGGGCAAGCACCGCCGTTTGGTAGGAGTTTTCTGCATTGTATTGGGTTTCATGGGAATGAAAAGTTGCTGGGATGCCTGCTACAATTTGGGTGTTTATTACGATTGGAAAACACAAAAAGGCTACAAACCCGAACAGCCTATCAAATTTTCTCACAAGTTGCATGCCGGAGACCACGAAATTGCCTGCCAGTATTGCCACAGTTCGGTAGAAAAATCCCGCCATGCAGGCATACCTTCCGTTAATATTTGTATGAATTGCCACAAAGGGATTCAAAAAGGGCCTCAATACGGTGAGGCAGAAATTGCAAAAATTTACAAGGCGGCCGGATTTGATCCCAAAACTGGACGCTATTCTACCCAAAATCAAAAACCCCTGGAATGGATTAAAGTACATAACTTACCGGATCATGTTTATTTTAATCACTCACAGCATGTGGTTGTTGGAAAACAGGAATGTACTACCTGCCATGGTAATTTAAAAGAAATGACCGTTGCAGAGCAAAAAACTCCCTTAACCATGAAATGGTGTATTGATTGCCATCGAAAAACAGAAGTTGCTATGGCGGACAATCCCTATTACGACCGATTGCACAAGGCTTTAAAAGAAAAATATGCCGGCCAGTACGATGTCAAATTTACAGTTGACAAAATCGGAGGTCTGGAATGCGGTAAATGTCACTACTAATTAATGAAACCTATGACCATGTCAAAAAAATATTGGAGAGGATTACCAGAACTCAATAACAGTCCTGAGTTTCAGGTGCAACATCAGAATGAATTTTCCGAGGCCCTGCCAATGGATGAATTTTTAGCTTCTGAGGGAGCTTCTTCGGCTTCCACCTCGCGTCGTGATTTTTTAAAAATTATGGGATTTTCAACGGCTGCTGTTGCACTGGCCTCATGTGAAACTCCCGTTAATAAATCAATTCCTTATGTTGTTAAACCCGAGGAAATTACACCGGGAGTTGCTAATTTTTACGCATCCACCTTTTACGATGGTTACGATTATGCCAGTATACTGGTAAAAACCCGTGAAGGACGACCCATTAAAATTGAATCCAATACCACCCAGGGAATGCCATATTCGGCTACCAATGCCCGTATTCAAGCCTCTGTATTAAGTTTATACGATGGAGCTCGCTTGCGCGGACCCGTACAAAAAGGTCAGGAAATTACTTGGTCAACGGCGGATGCCTATGTACAAAAGGCCTTAACACAACCCGAAGTTCGTTTGTTAACCTCGAGTATTATCAGTCCTTCCTTACACAGGGCTATTGCCAATTTACAGGTAAAATACCCCCAAGTAAAACATGTTGTTTACGATGCGGTTTCTTATTCGGCCATGTTATCGGCAAACCAGTCCATGTTTGGAAAAGCCGTTTTACCCAGCTACGATTTTTCTAAAGCCGAATTAATTGTAGGCATTGCCTGTGATTTTTTGGGTAATTGGATATCTGGAAAAGATTTTTCTGCTCAATATGCCTTAACGCGTAAGGTTTCGAAATCCAACCCCAGCATGAGCCGGCACGTTCAGTTTGAATCTGTACTATCCTTAACAGGTGCCAATGCCGATTACCGTTACATGGTTAAACCCAGTGAATTGGCCCATATTACAGCCGCACTCTACAATGCCATTGCTTCAAATTTGGGAGCAACACAGCTCGAAGCAAAACCTTTGATTCAAAATAAAGATGTAAAGGCGGCCATATCCAAGTATGCTCAATCGTTAATTGCTCTTAAAGGTAAATCTTTGGTGGTATGTGGTATCAACGATCTTGCCATTCAATCTACCGTTAATGCCATAAACCGTTTGCTGGACAACTATGGAACAACCCTGGATATTGCCAATAATCCGGTATATCTGTATCAAGGTTCGGATTCTGGTTTTGAAACCCTGGTTCAGGATATGCAGCAGGGCAGGGTAAACACATTAATTACCTACCAATGCAATCCCGTTTACACAGCACCTCAGTCTTTGGATTTTACCTCGGCTTTAAAAAAGGTAGCCTATAAAATTAGTACCAGCAGTTACAACGATGAAACATCCTTAGTTTGTGATCTGGTTTGTCCAGACCATCATTACTTAGAATCTTGGGGAGACGCACAACCCAATGCTCAAACCCTGACCTTTCAACAACCTACAATCAATCCCATATTTGCTCAACCCCGTCACGAGGGAACTCGCCAGTTTTTAAGTTCTTTACTTGCCTGGTCCGGAGTAAACGATTCAGATTTGAAAGCCTATATTAAAGAAACCTTTGCGCTTAATTCCAATTCAGTTTCATTTAATCAATGTATACACGACGGAGGTTTAAGCCTTTCCCAATCAACATTAGCAAGCAATACGATTAAATCGACCTCCGACACTAAAAAAACAGATTCCAAACCCTCTAATTCTACTGAATCCCTACCTGCCTCCGACTGGATGGCACAAATGGTACAAGCCTTATCTGTTAACACAACCGGAATAGAACTCTTTGTGTATCAAAAAACCAGTATGGGTAATGGTAATCAAAGCAACAATCCATGGCTAATGGAAATGCCAGATCCCATCTCCAAGGTTACCTGGGACAATTACATTACCATGAATCCGGACGATGTAAAAAAAATGGGTTTGCATCAAATGTTACGTCAGGATATCGATGGCAGTATTGTTCGATTATCCCTGAACGGAAAATCCATAGAGGTTCCCGTTTATCCACAGCCCGGACAGGCGCCGGGATCCATCGGATTGGCACTTGGTTACGGACGAAAAGCCGAAACCATGAAAGTTGCTTATAATGTCGGGGTAAATGCATTTAATCTGCAAACCCTCACCAATCATACCCTTCAAACATGGACCGGCGGTGTTTCAATTCAAGATACCGGAAAAACCCATGCGTTTGCATCGACTCAAATTCAACACACCATCATGGGACGTGAAGAGTATTTGTTACGAGAAGTTTCGCTCAACGAATTTAAATCCCTGGATAAAAAGGTTTGGAACCCTCCTTTTGAAATTACCGTTCACGGCGGAGAAAAAAAACCGGTAAGTGAAGTTGATTTATGGGCGGCCCATCCACGTCCGGGTCACAAATGGGGACTCAGTATCGACATGAATTTATGTACCGGCTGTTCGGCCTGTGTTATTGCATGTACCGCAGAAAACAACGTACCGGTGGTAGGAAAATCCGAGGTTCGTAAAACCCGTGACATGCAATGGCTGCGCATCGACCGTTACTACAGTTCGGACATGACCACCCAAAAAGGCCAAGCAGAAGGATTGGGGTCCAAGCAAATGTATATTGAGATGGAAAACCCTTCATCCAATCCCAAGGTAACCTTTCAGCCCATGATGTGCCAGCATTGCAACCATGCACCCTGTGAAACGGTATGCCCGGTATTGGCAACCTCACACAGCACAGAAGGCTTGAACATGATGACCTACAACCGTTGCATCGGTACCCGCTACTGTGCAAACAATTGTCCGTTTAAGGTCCGTCGTTTTAATTGGTTTAACTACATTGGCAATTCCGATTTTGCAGACATTAACCCTGCACAACAGGAATTGGGCCGTATGGTTCTTAATCCTGATGTGGTGGTGCGCGGACGCGGTGTTATGGAAAAATGTTCCATGTGTCAGCAACGTTTACAGGCCGGTAAATTAGAGGCAAAAAAATCAGGAACGCCGCTTAAAGACGGTTCCGTTCAAACGGCATGCCAATCGGCTTGTCCAACGCATGCAATTGTATTCGGAGACCTAAACGATGCCAATGCCTCAGTTACTAAAGAACAGGCCGACGAACGCAGTTACTTTCTTCTTGAAGACGTAGGAGTAAAACCCTCCAACAGTTACAAAGTAAAAGTACGTAATCAGGATGAGCCCATATTACCGGCTCAGACTGCTAAATCCAATCATTCTAAATCTCAACATCATTCATAATAAACCTGAAACCAGCTGAACCATGCACGCAGAATCAGAAATACGAATCCCCTTAATACTTGGAAACAAGACCTACCGTCAAATTTCCGATGATATTATTGCCCCCATAGAAGGTAAAGCCGCCCGAACTTGGTATATTTTAACCACTATAAGTGCCATTTGTTTTTTATGGGGAATAGGCTGTTTAGCTTATACCATTGGGGTGGGTATTGGTAGCTGGGGAAGCAATAACGGGGTCGACTGGGCCTGGGACATAACCAACTTTGTATGGTGGATTGGTATTGGTCATGCCGGTACTTTAATTTCGGCAGTGCTCTTATTGTTTCGTCAAAAATGGCGTATGGCCATTAACCGTTCGGCCGAAGCAATGACCATTTTTGCGGTTTTATGCGCTGCTATTTTTGTAACCCTTCATACCGGACGTCCTTGGTTGGATTACATGCTCTTTCCCTTGCCCAATCAGTTTGGTAGTTTATGGCCCAATTTTAACTCACCCTTGTTATGGGATGTATTTGCAGTTACAACCTATGCCACGGTTTCCATTGTGTTTTGGTACATTGGCCTGATTCCCGATTTTGGAATGATTCGCGACCGGGTTATTAAACCTTGGCAAAAGAAGTTTTACGGATTATTATCCTTTGGATGGGGAGGAAGTGCCCGTCATTGGAGCCGTTTTGAAGAAGTTTCCCTGGTTTTAGCCGGACTTTCGACCCCTTTGGTGTTTTCCGTGCACTCCATTGTATCTTTTGACTTTGCCACTTCGGTTGTACCCGGTTGGCATACCACCATTTTTCCGCCCTATTTTGTTTCCGGTGCGGTATTTTCGGGATTTGCAATGGTATTAACGCTCATGCTGGTGGTTCGTAAAGTTTATAAACTGGAATCTTATTTAACCATTAAACACATCGAATACATGAATATTGTAATAATTGTTACCGGTTCTATTGTTGGCGTGGCCTATTTAACCGAATTATTTGTGGCATGGTATTCTGGGGTTGAATGGGAACAATACGCGTTTTTAAATCGCGCAACCGGTCCATTAGCCTGGAGTTATTGGGCCATGATGACCTGTAATGTTATTTCTCCGCAATTGTTTTGGTTTAAAAAGATTCGCACTTCTATTGTAGCAACGTTTATTTTATCCATAGTGGTTAACATTGGTATGTGGTTTGAGCGTTTTGTAATTATTGTACCAACCTTATGCCGAACCTATTTGCCTTCTACCTGGAATACCTACACTCCAAGTTTTATTGATATCGGAATTTTTGTAGGAACCATTGGAATGTTCTCTACATTTTTCCTTTTGTTCAGCCGTTATTTTCCCGTAATCGCGCAAGCCGAATTAAAAACCATATTAAAATCTTCTGGCGAAGCTCAAAAAAAAGAAGCGGCTTCGCATCATCATTAACAACTAATTTATATGAGCCAAAAAGTTAAGCACATTATACACGGGGTCTTTGGAGATGAAATGCCATTAATGGAGGCCTGTAAAAAATTGCGTTCACAGGGCATTCGCATTAAAGAAGTTTATTCGCCCATGCCCATACATGGCATAGACAGTCTCATTGGACTTCCTCGAACCTGGATGGCCATTACGGCCTTTATATACGGTCTTACCGGTTTAGGTTTAGCAACCCTCATGATGTGGTATATGATGATTCACGACTGGCCTAACGATATTGGAGGAAAACCCAACTGGGCTTATTTTTACAACATTCCTGCTTTTATTCCAATTTCATTTGAAAGTACTGTTTTTTGTGCTGCCCATGGCATGGCCTTAACCTATCTTTTACGCTGCTGGTTAGTACCTGGCGCCAAAGCAAAAAACCCCGATCCTCGTACCACCGATGATAAGTTTTTAATACTGCTTGATATTGCGGATCATCAAGTAGCATCTGCAGAAAGCATACTTAAATCCTGTCATGCAGAAGAAATTAATCACAAGGGTTCTTATGTTGTTGAGCCTAAATTTACAATGGAAGAAACCTATCAATAAATTAAATCATGAAGCGTAACCTCCTCTACTTTGCATGTTTCTCCTGTTGGATGCTTGCTTTTACCCAATGTGGCAAAAAAGATCCCAACAGCCCGGGATTTGAATTTATGCCTGATATGTACCGTTCTCCCTCACTTGAGTATTATAATGTACACACCCTTGATGGCGATACGCTGTACAATGCAAAAAAACCGGTTCCGGGAACTGTTGCTAGGGGGTATATGCCTTATGAATTTGGAGATTCAACAGCGGATTATGAACGTGCAGGAATTGAATTAAAAAATCCGCTCAATCTTGCCAATCGAAAAACCTATGAACAAGAAGGCGAAGTTTTGTATGGTAAATTTTGCATTCATTGTCATGGTGCCACCGGTGCAGGTGATGGAAAAGTGGCTGCTAAACTCCCAGGACCTCCTCCTGCGTATAACGGTCCATTGAAAAATTTACCCGAAGGAAAGATATTTCACACGCTCACGTATGGCAAAGGCACCATGGGCTCGCATGCCAGTCAATTAACCCAGGAAGAACGCTGGAAACTGGTTTGTTATGTTCAAAAACTTCAGGGTCCTAAAGACACTGCTCAAACCGCTTCTAAAACCTCTGATCCTAAATAACTACGTATATGACCGCATCTTCGTCGAATACTCATTTTATAATTCCATCCGCAGCCAAGCGGTTTACCTACCTGCTCATGGCATTGGGATTAATTTCCATCGTATGCATGTTTATGACCGACCACGTGGAAGGAGATCCCGCCTACCATCAAACCCGTGCGTGGAGCAACGTATTTGCAGGTTCTTTCTTTTTTATGGCCCTATCTTTGGCAGCAGCGTTTTTTTTGGGTCTCCAATATGCTGCCGAAGCAGGTTGGGCTACAACCATTAAACGGGTGATTGAATCGGTAACCTTATACCTTCCCTGGGGACTTAGCCTGATGCTTTTGTTATTTATTTTAGGACAATTGCACGTGCATCACATATACCACTGGATGGCCGATGGTATTGCAGACCCCAACAGTCCGCATTACGATGAAATTATAGCTGGTAAAATTGGATATTTTGGATGGTTTTGGTGGGTACGTACCCTATTGTACACAATTGGATGGCTTTGGTTTACAATGAAACTCAGAAGCAATTCTTTAGCGGCAGACCAAATGGATACCGACCCGGGTAACCGTTATCATTGGAAAAATGTAAAGCTGGGTGCTTGGTTTATGGTGTTGTTTGCAGTAACCTCATCGACTTCCTCCTGGGACTGGGTCATGAGTATTGACACCCATTGGTTTTCGACCCTTTTCGGCTGGTATATTTTTGCCGGAATGTGGATTAGTGCGCTTACCATGATAACCATGCTCATCATTTGGTTAAAGCGATTGGGGTATTTGTCTGAGGTTACGGAAAGCACCATTCACGATATGGGAAAGTGGATGTTTGCCATTTCTTTCCTTTGGACCTATTTGTATTTTTCGCAGTTTATGCTAATCTGGTATGCAGATATTCCGGAAGAAGTAGTGTATTTTCAAACCCGTTGGGAAAGTTACAAGGCCTTAATGTGGACTGTATTATTAGTTAATTTTGCCTTTCCTATGGTTATGTTGATGAGCCGGGATGCCAAAAGAAATTTTTTCTTTTTAACCTTTGTTGGAACCATTATTTTTATCGGTCATTATTTGGATATTATCATGATTGTAATGCCCGGTACTGTAGGACCCCACTGGACCGGTGTAAGCTGGATGGAATTGGGTGCATTTGTCTTCTTTTTAGGATTGTTTTTAAACATTGTTCTTAGGGCCCTTACCAAAGCCCCCTTAATGGTAAAAAACCATCCTTTTTTGCAAGAAAGTTTACATCATTCAACCTGATTTAATAACCTGTTAAAATAACCAACATGACTCTACTCGTAATTTTTGCCACCTTACTTTTAATTGTTGCCGCACACCAGTTATTCAGGGTTATTGAATTAAGCCGTAAGCTTCGTCAGACCAAGGAATGGCAGGTTTCGGATGCCGACAATAATTTAATGGGACGTTTTTTATTACTTTTTTTAGTTTTATTTTTAGGTTTTTTTGCCTGGCAGGTTAACCGCTGGATGGGCCGATCTCTTCCACCTGCAGCCTCTGAACATGGCGAAAAAGTAGATTTGTTGTGGGATGCCAACATGTATCTAATAACCTTTATTTTCGTTGTCACCAACTGTTTTTTATTTTGGTTTGCATACAAATACCGTGGTAATAGTAAAAGCCGTGCGGAGTTTTATCCGCATAATAACAAACTGGAAATGCTTTGGACCGTTGTACCGGCCATAGCGTTGTCCTTTATCATCATTTTTGGATTAAAATACTGGAATGAAATTATGAAACTTCCCAAATCCGATAAGCGCGTTGTTATTGAATTGTATGCCAAACAATTTGACTGGACAGCCCGTTATCCCGGAAAAGACGGACGACTGGGCGAAACCGACTTTAGGCAAATTTCCGGTTCCAACGCGGTAGGTATGGATACCAACGATTTAACCGGCAATGACGATATATTAGTAAAAAATGAATTTCACATTCCCGTGGGTCAAGAAATTGAATTGCGAATGCGCAGCCGCGATGTAATTCACAGCGCATATTTACCTCACTTTCGTGCTCAAATGAATTGTGTTCCGGGTATGGTCACCTATTTTAAATTTAAACCCACTAAAACAACAGTTCAAATGCGTAAAGATCCCTATGTAATTGAAATGATGAAAAACATCAACAAACAACGAGAAACTGATCATAAGGAACCGGTTGCATTTGATTATATTCTATTATGTAATAAAATTTGCGGGGCCTCTCATTATAACATGCAAATGAATTTAATAGTAGACAATGAAGCGGATTACAAAGCCTGGCTTCAAAAACAAAAACCCTTTAAAATTGTTGCTCAAAAATAAGATCTCTAACTATGTCAACACATACATCCCATCTCCAACACGAACATGAGGTTCATACCGATCATGCTCATGCTCACGGTCACGATCACGATGATCATGAAGAATCGTTTGTAAGTAAATACATATTCAGCATGGATCATAAAATGATTTCCAGGCAGTTTTTAATCACAGCGGTAATCATGGGCGTAATTGCCATGGTGATGTCGGTTATTTTTCGTTTACAATTGGCTTGGCCGGCAGAAAAATTTGGCTTTATCAATGCCATGCTGGGCGACAAATGGGGAAAAGATGGTATACTGGATCCCAACATGTATCTGGCACTGGTAACCATTCACGGAACCATTATGGTATTTTTTGTTTTAACAGGCGGCTTGAGCGGAACCTTTAGCAACCTTTTAATTCCGTACCAAATTGGTGCACGCGATATGGCATCCGGATTCCTTAACATGCTGTCCTATTGGTTTTTTCTAATATCCAGTATTATCATGGTAAGTTCCCTGTTTATTACCGACGGGCCTGCGTCTGCAGGATGGACTATTTATCCGCCATTATCGGCCCTGCCTGAAGCCATTCCGGGTTCAAAACTGGGCATGACCTTATGGCTAATTTCAATGGCTATTTTTATTGTATCTTCTTTATTAGGCAGTTTAAATTACATTATTACAGTAATTAATCTCAGAACCAAGGGCATGAAAATGACCCGTTTACCTTTGACCATTTGGGCATTTTTAGTTACAGCCATTTTGGGTGTATTGTCCTTTCCTGTATTACTATCCTGTGCGCTCTTATTAATTTTTGACCGAAGCTTTAATACCTCTTTTTATCTATCCGATATTTATATTGGTGGACGTCCTTTGGACAATGTTGGAGGAAGCCCCATATTATTTGAACACCTATTTTGGTTTTTAGGTCACCCCGAAGTGTACATTGTATTATTGCCTGCATTGGGAATAACATCCGAAATTATTTCAACCAATTCACGCAAGCCCATTTTTGGTTACCGTGCCATGATAGGTTCGATTTTGGCCATTGGATTTTTATCTTTTATAGTTTGGGGACACCATATGTATATGACTGGAATGAATCCGTTTTTAGGCTCGGTTTTTGTATTTACCACCCTGTTAATTGCAATTCCTTCGGCTGTTAAAGCCTTCAATTATATTACCACCATGTGGAAGGGAAATATTCAATATACACCGGCCATGCTTTTCTCGGTCGGTTTGGTTTCTTCCTTTATAACCGGAGGAGTAACAGGTATTATATTAGCAGATTCCACCTTAGATATTAACGTACACGATACGTATTTTGTGGTAGCACATTTCCATATTGTAATGGGTTTAAGTGCCATTTTTGGAATGTTTGCAGGCGTATACCATTGGTTTCCTAAATTGTTTTTGCGCATGATGAATAAAAAACTTGGCTACCTTCACTTTTGGACCACAATTGTGTCGGCATACGGGGTGTTTTTTCCCATGCATTTTTTAGGATTGGCCGGTGTACCAAGGCGTTATTATACCAATAGCAATTTTCCAATGTTCGATAATTTAGTAGATATAAATGAAATTGTTACGGTATTTGCCATAATCGGTGCGCTATCTCAGGGGGTATTTTTAATTAACTTTTTTTACAGCATGTTCCGCGGTGAAAAAGCCCCTCAAAATCCATGGAAATCCAATACGCTTGAATGGACAACTCCTATGGCCCACCTTCACGGAAACTGGCCGGAATCTCTACCCGTTGTTCATCGTTGGGCTTACGATTACAGTAAACCGGGTAAAGAAAAAGATTATGTGCCTCAAACCATACCGCTTTCTGAGGGAGAGGATGACGGAGGTTCGCATTAATACGTATTAATAACCCCGAAAGGGGTTTTTTTATGAAAAAAAAAATCAAAGAAATTTTATCTAGACCCTCACATTGGCATATGGTAGGAGATGGATTTAGGGTGTATAATTATTTTCCTTCCGGATATCCAATTTCTGATCACATGAATCCGTTTTTAATGCTTGATTTTAATCCGGAGTTTCATTTTGAGCCCAGTACCAGTCCAAGAGGAGTAGGGGTACATCCTCATAAAGGTTTTGAAACCGTCACCATTGCGTATCAGGGGGTTGTTGCACATCACGACAGTGCGGGTCATTCCGGTATTATTCGACCGGGCGAAGTTCAATGGATGACAGCAGGTTCTGGAATTTTACACAAGGAATACCACGAAGCCGAATTTTCAAAATCAGGCGGTGCCTTTGAAATGATTCAGCTATGGGTTAATTTACCAAAAGCCTTTAAAAATTTAAAACCGGACTACCAAGCCATTACCTTAGAAAACCGCTGTGTTTGGTTTTCCCAAAAGAGTTCTTCGTACGTTCATGTTATCGCTGGCAGTTTTAACAAGCTCACAGCTAAAACCCGAACCTGTTCGGTCATGGATGTTTGGGACCTTCATATTATAAAGGACACCCTATCATTTAAAGTTCCAGAGGGGCGCCATTCATCGTGTTTGGTTGTTAAAGGCCAACCTGAAATTAACGGATCCAAACTTAAACCGCAGGATTTTGTGTTATTTGAACATTCAGGTGTGGACCTTGAAATATTTTCTGAGTCAGAAAGCATTGTTTTGTGGCTTAGCGGAGAGCCCATAAATGAACCTGTAGTGCAGTACGGTCCTTTTGTAATGAACACGCGTCAAGAAATTAACGAGGCCATGGAGGCCTTTCATTCAGGCGCCTTTGGTTACCTTGAAGATTAAGCTGCCAATTCGGATTGCTTTTTTAAATTCATTACGGCATAGCGCATTCTTCCCAAAGCGGTATTGATGGACACTTGCGTGCGATCGGCGATTTCCTTAAAACTCATATCGTGTTGCACCCGCATAAGTAATACCTCACGCTGCTCTTTAGGCAATTGCAGAATTTGTTTACGAACCTGTTTTTTAAGCGGCTTAAACCCAATGGATTCAAATTCGGTAGAATTGGATTTTAAATTATCCAGGGGAGATTGAAGTTCACCTGCTTCATTGACATAACTGGGAGCTATTGGAAATCGTTTTTTGCGCCTAAAGTAATCGATAACCAAATTATGTGCAATGCGTAACATCCAGGGTAAAAATTTACCTTCTTCCTGATATTGTTTGGTTTGTATATGGGTAATTACTTTTAAAACCGTATCCTGATACAAGTCTTCGGAGAGGGCCTGTTGTCGGGTTAGTTGTAAAATATGTCCAAAAACTCTGGAATGATGACGGCTGATTAAGGTTTCGAGAGCCTTGTTATTACCGCTGAAATAAAGAGAAATTAGAGATTGATCGTTTAGTTGTATAGGAGACATAAGCTACAGACTTTAAATTAAAATCAAGCGTAAACGTCTCTTCTATAGGCAGATATTATTTATACAAATATAATACGAATAGCTGAATGTTCAAAATGTTTCAAAAAAGTGCACTTAAGGCACTGGATGTCAATAAATTAAAAAAGGGTAAGCCCCTTTCATCGCACCGCTCAACCACCTACCCTTGCTTTGTTCCCAACCTGGGGGATTTGGCAGGAGCTGGTCGTGAAAGACTTACCCCATGCAAACTTAGCAAATAAAAACCATGTACTGCAACAACCGTTTAAAAAACACATTACAGTTTCATTTTTAAGCATTAGGGGTAGGGGGGGTGCTAAAAACTCCCAATACGAGAGCGGATACAAAGCAATTCTATATATTTGATAGCAAATGATTTGTTTTGGCTCTTATCCTAATGCAAATTTAGCGGCTTGATTTTATGCAAGTTTCCATTATCATACCCTTATACAACGAAGCTGAATCCTTACCCGAATTGTGTTCATGGATTCAAAGGGTTCTTGATAAAGAATCACTGAGTTATGAAATATGGTGCATTGACGACGGAAGCACGGATGCCTCATGGGATACCATTGTTAAATTAAAAGCGCTGAATCCTCAAATCAAAGCCTTGCGCTTTCGAACCAATCAGGGAAAATCGGCTGCCTTAAACTGCGGCTTTGAACGTGCACAGGGAAATGTGGTAATTACCATGGATGCCGATTTACAGGATTCACCAGATGAAATCCCAGTTTTGTATTCTAAAATTGCCAATGAAGGATTCGATTTGGTAAGCGGTTGGAAGCAAAATCGAAAAGATTCCCGAATTTTCAAAAACATACCCTCCCGATGGTATAATAAGGTTACTGGAAAAATCAGCGGTATTAAGTTACACGACATGAATTGCGGTTTAAAAGCTTATACAAACGTCCTAGTTAAAACGATAGAAGTTTACGGTGAAATGCATCGCTTTATTCCGGTTATAGCAAAATCGGCTGGCTTTAAAAAAATAACAGAAATACCGGTTGTCCATCAGGCCCGTAAATACGGGCATAGCAAATTCGGATGGAACCGCTTTGTAAATGGATTTTTGGATTTGTGGACCATCAGTTTTATGACCCGCTTTTCCAAGCGTCCCATGCATTTTTTTGGAACCCTCGGAACCCTTATGTTTATGGCAGGATTTGGCTTAATCGTTTATTTAGGAACCTATAAACTGTTTTGCACATGGAATCATATAGTTGCTCGAAAAATTACAGATCGTCCCTCTTTTTACATTGCATTAACCACCATCGTTTTGGGCAACCTATTGTTTATTGCAGGTTTTTTAGGTGAAATGATACAGCGTAATGCACCTCACCGAAATTCGTATCCCATTGCGGAAGAATTGAAATAATTTTTGTATTTTTAATTACCTAATGGTTCGTATGAAAAAATTATACTCGGTTTTTGTATTGGTTTGCATTTCCTGTTTTGCGAATGCCCAAAGTATTCTAATGTCCAATTCCTTTTCTACCAGCTTAAACACTTTTACCGCTGCCAACGGATCCTCTGGAAACTGGGTTTGGTCTAACAGTTGTGCACAAAGTACCGCAATTGGACATTCCGGACCCGGCCATGCCATGTATCAGGGCTCGGGCTGTCAATTTGGAAACGGTGCCA